>JBMDXL010000703.1:0-2636 GCA_048594465.1 Microlunatus sp.
CGGTGAGCACGTTGCCCATCCAGCTCGCCACGTGCACGTCGTAGGTGGCGGTGTGGACGAAGGCCGCGGCGGCCAGGCGCCGGCGCTGCTCGAGGGTGAAGCCGCCCTCGTCCAGCGCGGTCATCACCGCGGCGTAGTCCGACGGCGAGGTCACGATGGCCACCGAGGGGTGGTTCTTGGCCGCGGCCCGCACCATCGACGGCCCGCCGATGTCGATCTGCTCGACGCACTCGTCGGGGCCGGCGCCCGATCCGACGGTCTCGGTGAACGGGTAGAGGTTGCTGACCACCAGGTCGAAGGGTTCCACGCCCAGCTCCTCGAGCTGGCGGACGTGGTCGTCGAGCCGCAGGTCGGCCAGGATCCCGGCGTGCACCTTCGGGTGCAGCGTCTTGACCCGGCCGTCCAGGCACTCGGGGAAGCCGGTCAGCTCCTCGACCGGGGTCACGTCGGCGCCGGTCTCGGCCAGCCGCGCGGCGGTGCTCCCGGTGGAGACGATGCGGACGCCGGCCGCGGCGAGGGCGGCGCCCAGCTCGGCCAGACCGGTCTTGTCGTAGACCGAGATCAGCGCGCGGCGGATCGGGCGGCGCCCGTCGGTGGCGGCGCCGGAGGTCGGGGTGGGAGTGGGCTCGGCGGTCATCAGGGGTCGCTCCTGCCTGGACGGTACGTACGTGCGGCGCACCCAGGCGGGCGATGCGCGGCTGGTCTCGTCACTCCCCGGTGGTGGCCCACCTGCGCCCGTCGTGTGGCCTCAGGCTAGCCGACCGTGCGGGGGTCCGCCGCTACGCCGTGGGGGCGTAGGCGGCCGGGTCGGCGGCCCAGCGGCCGACCAGGTCGACCAGCAGCTCGCGCTCGAGGACCTTGACCCGCTCGTGCAACGAGTCCTCGGTGTCGTCGTCGGCGATGTCGAGGGCCCGTTGCGCCAGGATCCGGCCGGAGTCGACCCCGGCGTCGACCACGAACACCGTCGCCCCGGTCACCTTCACCCCGTGGGCGAGCGCGTCGCGCACCCCGTGCATCCCGGGGAACGAGGGCAGCAGGGCCGGATGGGTGTTGATCATGCGACCGCCGACCGCGCCGAGCACGTGCGGCCCGACCAGCTTCATGAACCCCGCGCTGACCACCAGGTCGGGCCGGTACGCGGCCAGCCGCTCGGCCAGACCGGCGTCCCAGGCGTCGCGGTCCGCGCCGCGGGACAGCGGGTGGACGAAGGTCTCGACGCCGGCGTCCTCGGCCCGCCGCAGGCCGTACGCCGAACGACGGTCGGCCCCGACGGCCACGACCTCCACGCCGTACGCCGGATCGGCCGCGGCGTCGATCAGGGCCTGCAGCAACGTCCCCGAGCCGGAGACCAGGACCACCACGCGCAGCACGCGGTCACCCTAGCGTCCGGGCGTCGGTCCGACCGGCCGCGCCGTCCGGGGGTCAGGCCGCCCGGGCGTCAGCCGGACCGACCGTGGCGACGGCGGAGCCGGCCGACCAGCAGGGTGGGCTCGTCCCCGTCGTCGGATCGCGGGCGGATCAGGCCGATGATCAGGCCGGTCGCCATCCCGGCCAGGCCCATCAGGACCGGGCCGATCACCACGAGTTCGGTCAGCCGCGGGCCCAGCCCGGTGAGCCGGTTGCTCCCCAGGCTCCCGGTCGCGGCGGCACCCAGGGCCGCGAAGCAGAGCCCGGCCAGCACCCCGCTGAGCCCGCCGACCAGCGCGGTCTCGTCGAACCGGGCGCGGGGCCGGTCGCGCATCACCCAGCACGCGGCGGCCACGCCGGCCAGCACGCCCACCCCGAGCCAGGCCAGCGACCAGGGATCACCGGCACCCTCGGGGGGCAGCGCACCGGCCACGGGGACGGCGGGCAGCAACCCGAGCTGGGTGTTGGCCGGGGAGACCAGGGTGTCGGCGCCCACGGTGAAGCCCGCGCCCAGCGTCCAGGCCGACGTCCACACCACCACGGTGGGCAGGAACGCCAGCTGGAGGGCGGTCAGCGCGATCGCCCCCGGCACGCCACCTCCGGCGGCGACCGCGAGCTCACCGACCCGCTGCCGTTCCCCGATCAGGGCGGCGGCCAGCACCGCGCTGCCTCCGGCGAGGGTGACCAGCTGCGCGGCCAGCACGGCCCGCGGCAAGGGCCGGGCCCAGGCCGGCAGCAGTCCCAGCACGTCGAGGTCGGAACCGCAGACCGCTCCGCCCACCGCGGTGGGCACGGCCACGATCACCACCCCGATCACGGCGCGGAGCACATCGGTCCCGGGCACGAGCACCGCGGTGGTCGTGACCAGGGCGACGTAGACCGCGGCCACCACCCCGGCGACGCGGACGGTCAGCACGGCGCGCTCGCGCCAGCCCACGCCGCGGGTCGACGGCGCGATGAGCCCGGCGAGCAGGGCCTGCCGGGCGGCGAAGGCCGCCACCCGCCACACCAGGAAGCCGGCCAGGAGCGTGAGCCCCAGTGGGGGCAGCGTCCAGGTGGCGGCGCCGATCGTGACCCCGGCACCGTGACCCAGCAGCCAGAACCGTGAGCCGAGCGCGAGCACGTCGGTCAGCGCGCCGGCCTCGCCGGGCAGCCAGCCGATGACGGCCAGACCGGGGGCCAGCCCCCAGCCCGCCAGCGCCGCGACCACACCGCCGCCGACCGCCGCC
>JBMDXL010000704.1:0-13185 GCA_048594465.1 Microlunatus sp.
GCTCCGCGGTGGGTTCCGGCCGATGACGACCCGAACCAACCCGGAGCCGTACGTGGACTAGTCCTCCAGCGAGCGGGCCAGCGCGACCAGGGTCCGGACGCCGAAGCCGGTGCCGCCGGGCGAGACGTAGCCGCTGCCGCCGCCGTCGGTCCAGGCCGGTCCGGCGATGTCGAGGTGGGCCCAGGCCACGCCCTCGCCGACGAACTCGCGCAGGAACGCCGCCGCGACCAGCGCCCCGCCGGCCCGGTCGCCGCTGGTCGAGCGGAGGTCGGCCACCTTGGAGTCGAGCTTGGGGCGGATGTGCTTGGGGATCGGCAGCTGCCAGACGTCCTCGCCGGCCGCCTCGGCGGCGTCGAGCACCCGGTCCGCGGTGTCGTCGTCGCTGGCCATCAAACCCGCGGTCCGGTCGCCCAGGGCGACGACGGCCGCACCGGTCAGCGTGGCCACGTCCACCACCAGGTCGGGGGCGTCCTCGCTGGCCCGGGCGATGGCGTCGGCCATCACCAGCCGTCCCTCGGCGTCGGTGTTGCCGTTCTCCACGGTCGTGCCGCCGTACATCGTGAGCACGTCCGACGGCCGGTAGGCGGTGTCGGAGGGCAGGTTCTCGGCCAGCGACGCGTACGCGGTGACCTTGACCCGCAGCCCGAGATCGGCAATGGCCCGGACCGCCGCGATCACCGCCGCCGCGCCGGCCATGTCGCACTTCATCGTGTACATGCTGTCGCCCGGCTTCAGGTTCAGACCGCCCGAGTCGAAGGTGATGCCCTTGCCGACCAGGGCCAGGTGGTGCTTCGCGCCCCGCGGGGAGTAGGCCAGCCGGACCAGCCGTGGCGGCCGGGACGAGCCGCCCCCGACCGCGAGGATGCCGCCGTAGCCGCCCTTGGCCAGAGCCTTGTCGTCGAGCACCTCGACCGACACCTTGGAGTCGCGCAGGAACGTCTTGGCCTCCTCGGCGAACGAGGCGGGGTAGAGCAGGTTCGGTGGGATGTTGACCCACTCACGGGCGGCGGCCACCGCCTGCGCGATGGTGGCGGCGCTGGTCACCGCCTCCGTGGTGCTGACCCGACGACCGGCCAACGGGGTGATCACGGAGACCGCGGACACGGCGGGGTCGCGGTCGGTTCCCTTGCCGGTGGGTCGGTAGCTGTAGCTCCCCAGCAGCGCACCCTCGGCCACGGCCTGCACCGTCTCGGGCTCGTCGGCCCCGAGGGAGACGGCGACGTGGGCGCCGCCGCCGGCGTGCTTGGCCGCGTGCTTCACCCCGGCCCCGGCCGCCTGCCGCAGGTCCTCGGGGGTGGGGGACTCGGCGCCGAGCCCGACCACCACCACGACCGGCCAGCCGCCGACCGCGGGCAGCGTCCGGGTGTGGCCGGCGTCGGACTTCGCACCGACGCTGGCGGCCAGCGCGCTGAGCTCCAGGCCCAGCCGCTTGCCGTACTCCTTGTCCAGGCCGACAGGGACCCCGACCACGCCGTCGGCGCCGTACCCCACCACGAGCGCGGTCGCGGCCTTGTCGGGCGTGCGGGCGACGGTCAGGGTCGGCAGGCTGGGGACGGGCACGTGGGCTCCTTCACTCGCGGTTTCACTCGGTCGGTCCGCCTGTGGGGAACGCGGGACCAGCCCACAGTAGTGGGGTAGGTTCGGCTGCGTGTCCACCGCATCATCGGCTGCTTCCCCGCCGACCGGTGGGAGCCGCCCCGCGTCGTCGGCCGGCGACACGGCTCCGGCCGGGTCCCCCCCCACCCTCTCCCCGGTCCACGACCGCCACGTCGCCGCCGGTGCCCGGTTCTCGGCGTTCGGGGGCTGGTCGATGCCGCTGGAGTACGCCGGGGCCGGTGTGCTGGCTGAGCACGTCGCGGTCCGGACCGCCGTCGGTCTCTTCGACGTCAGCCACCTCGGCAAGATCACGGTCGCCGGGCCGGGAGCGGCCCGCTTCGTCAACCGCTGCCTGACCGCCGACCTGGGGCGGATCGCCCCGGGCCAGGCGCAGTACTCGCTGCTCTGCAACGACGACGGCGGGGTGGTCGACGACCTGATCGCCTATCTCGCCGGGCCCGACGACGTGCTGCTGGTCCCCAACGCCGCCAACTGCGCGGAGGTCGCCGATCTGCTGTCCGCGGCCGCGCCGTCCGACATCGAGGTGCGGAACCGGCACGAGGCGTACGCGGTGTTCGCGGTTCAGGGTCCGCACAGCGACGAGGTGCTGGAGTCCGCCGGTCTGCCGACCGGTCACGGCTACATGTCCTTCGCCCGGGCGGAGCTGGCCGGGACCTCGCTGACGGTCTGCCGCACCGGTTACACCGGGGAGCGGGGCTACGAGCTGGTGGTGCCCAGCGCACGGGCCGGCGACGTCTGGGACGCCCTGGTCGCAGCCGGGGAACCGTACGGTCTCCAGCTCGCCGGGCTCGCCGCCCGGGACACGCTGCGGACCGAGATGGGCTACCCGCTGCACGGCCAGGACATCTCGCCCACCATCTCCCCGGTCCAGGCCCGGCTGGGCTGGGCGGTCGGTTGGACGAAGGACGCGTTCTTCGGCGACGCCGCGCTGCGGGCCGAGACGGAGGCCACGCCCAACCGGCTGCTCTGGGGTCTGCGGGCCGTCGGCCGTGGCAGCCCGCGTCCGGGGATGCTGGTCCGCGACGACGACGGGCACGAGATCGGGTCGGTCACCTCCGGCACGTTCTCGCCCACCCTCAAGACGGGGATCGCGCTCGCGCTGCTCGACCCCCGCTTCGTCGTCGGCGAGCAGGTCCTCGTCGACGTGCGGTCGCGGCGCGAGGCGTTCACCATCGTCAAGCCGCCGTTCGTGACCCCCGGCGTCCGCGAGCCGTGACGCGGCGGATGAGCGGACGCCGGCTGGCCCACCTGCTGCTCGCCGTCGCCGGGTTGCTGGTGGCGCTCTACCCGTTCACCCTCGGCGCGGACCCGACCGTGACCTGCCGGGGTGTGGAGCTCCGCCCGGGTCAGACCTGCGCCAAGGCCGACGGCAGCGCCGCTCAGAGCTACGAGACCCGGGCCGCCGACGCGCGCAACGCCGCGCCGGTCATCGTCGGGGTCGGCCTGCTGGTGGCCGCGTTCGGCGCGGCCCTGTTCGTCAGCGACGTCCGTCAGGGGCGGGCCGGCGCCGGCACTGCCTGAGCGCTCAGCCGGAGACGACGAACGCGCACGCCGGGTCGTCGGCCAGGGCCGTGGCGATCCGCTGCCGGCCGCGCTCGCTGAGATCCTCGGGGAGGGCGGTGACGTCGAACCAGCCCACCGCCAGCGACTCCTCGTCGCCGACCGTGGCCTCGCCCGAGAGGTAGGCGCAGCGGAACGTCATCGACACGAACTGACAGCGGTCGCCGTTGGGGTACACGACCTCCTGGTCGGCGATGACGCTGACCAGCCGCTCCACCCGGACCCGGACCCGGGTCTCCTCCCACAGCTCCCGGGCGATGCTGTCGGCCGGTTGCTCGCCGGGCTCCAGGATGCCGGCCGGCACGCTCCAGCGGCCGTTGTCGGACCGCTGGCCGAGCAGCACCTGCTCGTGTCCCGGGTCGCCCCGCAGCACCACCCCGGACACCCCGGGCAGCAGCAGCGGACGGTGTCCCCAGACCTCGCGCAGGTCGGTGATGTAGGCGGGCGTCGGCATCGGTCTCTCGGTGGCTCGCAGGCGGGGACCCGGAAGTCAGGGCATCCGGATGATCTGACCCGCGTACGCCAGCCCGCCGCCGAAGGCGAAGAGCAGCACGGGGGCGCCGGAGGGGAGCGGCGTCGTCTCCTGCAGCTTGGACAGGGCCAGCGGGATCGAGGCGGCCGAGGTGTTGCCCGACTCGACGACGTCGGTGGCGACCCGGGCGTTGACCGCGCCGATCTGGCGGGCCAGCGGCTCGATGATCCGCAGGTTGGCCTGGTGCAGCACGATCGCGGCGACGTCCTCCGGCGCGAGTGACGCCTTGTCGATGACCTCGCGCGCGATCCGGGGGAGCTCGAAGGTGGTCCAGCGGTAGACGGCGCGTCCGTTCTGCGCGAACTTGTCGCCGTCGGCGTGCTCGATCCGGACCGCGTCGCCCAGCTCGGGGACGCAGCCCCAGAGCACCGGCGAGATGTGCTCCTCGGGGTCGGCGGTGAGCAGGAAGGCGCCCGCACCGTCAGCGGTCAGCACGCAGGTCGTCCGGTCGGTGAAGTCGGTGACGTCGGTCAGCTTCTCCGCCCCGATCACCAGCGCGGTGGTGGAGGCGCCGGCCGCGATCGCGTGCTGGGCGATGGCCACGGCGTGGGGGAAGCCCGAGCAGGCGGTGTTGATGTCCATCGTGGCCGGTGCGCCGGGGACCCCCAGCCGGTGCGCCACCCGGGCGGCCATGTTGGGGGAGCGGTCCAGGGCGCTGCAGGTGGCGACGATCACCAGGTCGACCTGGTCGGCCGTCGTGCCGGCCTTGGCCAGGGTGTCCCGGGCCGCCTTCTCCGCCATCACGTCGACGGTCTCGTCGGGCCCGGCCCACCGGCGTTCCCTGATCCCGACCCGCCGCTGGATCCATTCGTCGCTGGTCTCGACCATGCTCTCCAGCTCGGAGTTGGGGACGATCCGCTCGGGCTGGAAGTGCCCGACCGCCACCACCCGGGAGCCGGTCATGAACGCGCCTTCTCGATCATGGTCGGAGCGTATGCCATCGGGACCGGCCGGGGGCAGCCGTCTCGACCACCCCGAACCGACGTGGTCGTGGTCCCGACCGGGCGGGCCGACACCCCGGTGTGGGGTGTCGACGCCGCCGTCGGTGCTCACGATCCGGTCGGTCCCGGATCACTCGGGGTCGAGGGACATCGGGCCGTAGACGAGGCGGTCCTCCTCGTACAGACGAACCGTGCGGACCCCGGCCTCGCGCAGCTCGGGATAGAACTCCCCGAGCCAGGTCTCGGCATCGCCCTGGCTGTGCCAGCGCTGCTCGTGCTCGGCCGGGATCGGTGGCTCTCCCACCCAGCGCCACGCCATCGTCGTCTCCGTCCGGCTCAGGTGAGGCGCTCGGTCGGGGACGCCTGGCCCACCACCGAGCCGTCGCGCTGGACCGCGTCCCCGAGCGCCTCGTCGATGCCCGTGAGCGTCTCCGCCGACAGCTTCTTGCCGGCGGCCTCGACGTTGGCGGTGATCTGCTCCGGACGCGAGCCGCCGGTGATGGCGGTGGCCACGTTGTCGTTCTGCAGCACCCAGGCGATGGCCAGCTGGGCCATCGTGAGGCCCTCGGCCTCGGCGAGCGGCTGGAGCTTCTGCACCCGGGTCAGCAGGTCCTCGTCCGAGACCAGGTTCTTGATGAAGTTCGCTCCGCCCCCGGCCTCGTCGGTGGCCCGGGAGCCTTCGGGCACGGGCTGACCGGGCTTGTACTTGCCGGTGAGCACGCCCTGGGCGATGGGGGAGAAGACGACCTGGCTGATCCCCAGCTCGCGGGAGGTCGGCACGACCTCGGCCTCGATCACCCGGTAGAGGGCGCTGTACTGCGGCTGGTTCGACACGAACGGTATCCGCAGCTCGCGGGCCAGGGCGTGACCGGCGCGCAGCTGGTCCGGAGTCCACTCGCTCACCCCGATGTAGAGGGCCTTGCCCGCCCGGACCACGTCGGCGAAGGCCTCCATGGTCTCCTCCAGCGGCGTGAAGTGGTCGTAGCGGTGCGCTTGGTAGAGGTCGACGTAGTCGGTCTTGAGCCTCTTCAGCGAGCCGTTGATCGACTCGTGGATGTGCTTGCGGGACAGACCGGTGTCGTTCGGACCCTTGGGGCCGGTGGGGAAGTAGACCTTGGTGAAGATCTCCAGGCTCTCCCGCCGCTGACCCTCGAGCGCGTCACCCAGGATCACCTCGGCCTTGGTGTTGGCGTACACGTCGGCGGTGTCGAACGTCGTGATGCCGGCCTCGAGGGCGGCGCGGACGCAGACCGCCGCCTTCTCCGCCTCCACCTGGGAGCCGTGGGTGACCCAGTTGCCGTAGCTGATCGCCGAGACCTTCAGACCGCTGTTGCCGAGATACCTGAACTCCATGGTCGTCTTCCACTCCTACGTACGTCGTCGTCGGCCCGCTGTCAGCAGGCCCGACACCTGACCATACTCAGGCTCACCGACACGGGTGCGGACGCAGGCTGCGCCCGAACGAGCGCAGCGAGTGAGCCCGTCGCGAGCGGCCGTGAACGGAGCGCCCGGCTCTCCGACGAGCGTCAGCGAGTCGGCTCCCCTGCGAGCGGCCGAGAGCGGAGCGCCCGGTCCTGTCTGGACTGAGAAGCGCGCAGACAACGCTTCACCGTCTGCGCGCGCCGAGGGAAGTCAGGACCAACCGGCGCGCAGCGAACAGCGAGCGAGGGATCAATACGTGTCCCCGCGCTTGATCCGGGGGGCGGGGATCCGGAACCGGCGGATCTGGATCATCCGGTTCATCCCGTACATCAGCAGACCCTTGGGGGAGACCCGCGGCAGTCGCTCGGCCAGCACCCGCTTGAACCCGCGCCACATGATGAAGCCGTCGGCCAGCACGGCCAGGATATAGACGTACATGGCGATGGTGGCGAACAGGGTCATGGCCGGCCAGACCGAGTTGAGGAAGCTCAGCGCGAGGATGATCACCAGCGACGGGAGCAGGAACTCCCCGACGCTGAAGCGCGCGTCGATGTAGTCCCGCATCAGCACCTTCTCCGGGGTGGCCTCGCGGGCGTTGAGACTCCGCATCCGCTCGACCCGGTTCCGCGCGGCGGCCTCCTTGCGGGCCTCCTTCGGCGTCAGCTGACGCGTCACCCGCTGCCGCCGCAGCGCCTCGGCCTCCTTGCGCGACGGGGTGGGGCCGGCCTTCTTCCGTCCGGGCTCGGAGGTGGTGCTGGGCAGCGCGTCGTCGCGCTCCGGCTCCGGGTCCTGCGACGTGTTCCGACGGAAGAGTGCCACTGCTGCCTCTCGATGGTGCGTCCGGTGGGCACCCGGCCGGGATGGCCACCGGGCTGGGGTGACGAGGGTGGTCGTCCCTGGATTCTGTCAGGGGATACCCGCGATCTCGAATCCCCGGCCCGGTTCCGTGTCCACGTTTCGGCGACGGGGATACGGTAGAACCCTGTGCACGACCGCTCCGGGCGCACGGTCCGGGGACTCCGAAGGGACCAGTTGAGGACACGATGGCCGGCATCTTCCAGCGAATGTCATTGATTTTCCGGGCCAAGACGGACAAGGCCCTGGACAAGTTCGAGGATCCGCGCGAGACGCTCGACTACTCCTACCAGCGCCAGCTCGATCTGCTGCAGAAGGTCCGCCGCGGCGTGGCCGACGTCGCCACCAGCCGCAAGCGGGTCGAGCTGCAGGCCAACGGGCTCAACACCCAGGTCGACAAGCTCACCCAGCAGGCGCAGAAGGCGCTCGAGGTCGGCCGGGAGGACCTGGCCCGGGAGGCCCTCACCCGCCGCTCCGGCGTCCAGCAGCAGCTCAGCGACCTCCAGGCCCAGCACGCCCAGCTGCAGGGCGAGGAGGAGAAGCTGACCCGGGCCAGCCAGCGGCTGCAGGCGAAGGTCGACTCCTTCCGCACCCGCAAGGAGACGATCAAGGCGACCTACTCCGCCGCCGAGGCACAGACCCGGATCAACGAGGCGTTCTCCGGCATCAGCGAGGAGATGGGTGACGTCGGTCTGGCCATCCAGCGGGCCGAGGACAAGACCCAGCAGATGCAGGCGCGGGCGGGCGCGATCGACGAGCTGCTCGCCTCCGGTGCCCTGGACGACCCGACGGGCACCGCCAAGGACGACATCACCCGCGAGCTCGAGCAGCTCGCCTCGACGTCGGAGGTCGAGGACGAGCTCAGCCGGATGAAGGCGCAGCTCGGGGCGGGTCCCGCGAGCTCCCCGCAGGCGATCGAGGGCTCCGGTCAGCCGATGGCCCAGCCGACGCAGAACCAGTCGTACGCCCGGCCCGCACCGCAGTTCGACCAGGGGCAGCCCAACCAGGGGGACCTGCGATGATCGTGCGGATCCTCAGCGAGGGTCAGTGGCGCATCGACGGCGACGCCCACACCGCGCTCAACGCGTTGGACGACGCGGTCGAGGCCGCGGTGGCGGCCGGGGACCAGGAGCAGCTGGGGGCGGCGCTGCAGCGTCTGCACGACCAGGTCCGCGCTCTCGGTGAGGCCGTCCCGGACGACGAGATCACCGACTCCGACCTGATCCTGCCCGACGTCGACGCGTCGGTGGACGAGGTGCGCGCGCTGCTCAGCGAGAACGACGAGGGACTGATCCCCAACTGACCCTGATCCCCAACTGACGCTGATCCCCGAGCGGATGCAGGTTCGAGACGATCCGGCCCCGGTCCCGGACTCGGGATCGACTCTCCCGGCGGGACTAGGGTCGTGATCATGGAACTGTTCCCCCTGGGCCCGTACGAGGTCTCTCGCATCGGCTTCGGCGCCATGCAGCTGCCGGGGCCGGGCGTCATGGGTCCGCCGCGCGACCGCGAGCAGGCGCTCGCCGTGCTGCGGCGGGCCGTCGAGGCGGGCGTGAACCACATCGACACCGCGCAGTACTACGGCCCGGACGTGTCCAACGAGCTCATCCGCGAAGCCCTGCACCCGTACGCCGACAACCTGGCCCTGGTCTCCAAGGTCGGCGCGCGGCGGGACGAGAAGGGCGGCTGGATTCCCTGGGACGCTCCTGACGAGCTCCGTCAGGGCATCGAGGACAACCTCCGCAGCCTGCAGGTCGCCCGCCTCGCGGCGGTCAACCTGCGACTGCTGGTCAGCCCGGGGCCGGACCAGAAGTTCGCCGACCAGCTCAGCGCCATGATCGAGGCCAAGGCGGACGGGTTGATCGCTGGCATCGGGTTGAGCGAGGTCACCGTGGAGCACCTCGAGCACGCGCTGAAGCGCACCGACATCCTGTGCGTGCAGAACCCGTACAACCTCCTGGCGCGCGAGTCGCAGCCGGTGCTGGACCTGTGCGCCGACCACGGGATCGCCTTCGTCCCCTACTTCCCGCTCGGCTCGGCCTTCCGGGCGGAGAACCCGGTGCTGAACCACCCCGGGGTGCAGGCGGCCGCGGAGCGGCTGGGTCGCACCCCGGCGCAGACGGTGCTGGCGTGGACGCTGACCCGGGGCGCGAACGTGCTGCTGATCCCCGGCACGTCGTCGCTGGCCCACCTGGAGGAGAACCTGGCGGTCGCCGACCTCGAGCTGGAGGCGGAGTCGAAGGCCGCCTTGGACGCCCTGGCCTGACCGCGCTGGACCTGGACGTCTCAGTCCCGGAGGTAGAGGTCGCGGAGCAGGGCGATCTCGGCGAGGTGGTGGATCAGCTCGCGGTGGATGTGCAGCACCAGGTCGGCCAGCGGGGACTGCTCGAAGCCGGGTTCGCCGCACGGGGCCACCAGGTCCTCCGGGCTGAGACCGCGGACGCCGCGGATCCACCGGTCGTAGTTCTCGTCGAGCAGCGTCAGCGCGGGTTCCGCCGTCGCGGGGTAGGCGAACTCCTGGTACGACACCGGGGGGCCACCGAAGTGCCGGGCGTTCCGCTCGCCGAGCACCCCGACGATGACGTGGGCGAGGCGCCAGGCGATGGTGGTCACCGGGGGCGGGGTCGGCTCGGGCAGAGCGAAGTCGATGACGGTGTCGCCGATCCCGACGGCCATGGCCACCGCCTCGGACCGCGGTCGGATGTTCCAGCAGTCCGCGACCGGCTCCCAGCGGTACTCCCGGTCGGTGAGCCCGTCGAGCCGTGGTCGGGCCTGGTGCTGCCAGTGCCAGTCGATCTGCTCGGCCAGAGACGTCGTCCAGTCCATCCGGGCACTCTCGCACCGGGCACCGACACTCCTCCCCGGCGACCATCCCGCTGACCACCGACCGCCGCCCGGGCCGAGTGAGCCTGCGGGCCGGGCTCGGATGACAGGATGCCTGCCGTGCGCGTGCTGATCTGCCCCGACCGGATGGGCAGCCTCTCCTCGGCCCGGGCCGGGCGGGCCCTGGCCGTCGGCTGGCCCGGCGCCGAGGTGCGGTCGGTGGGGGAGGCCGGGCACGGTTTCCTGGAAGCGACCGCTGACGGCTGGGGCGCCGAGATCCAGAGCGCTGTCTGGGACGGTCTGCCGGTGGAGTGGTCGGCGTGCGACGACCAGGCGGTGCTTCGGGTGGCCGGTCCCACCGGCGCGGTGCCGGAGGGCAGCCCGATCCCGTACGCGGCCGGTTCGCTGCCGCTGGGCCGGGCGCTCGCCGCCCTGCTGTCTCTCGTCCGACCGCGACGGCTGCTGGTCGACCTGACGGGTCTCGACGTGCACGACGCCGGAGCGGGGCTGCTGGCCGGGCTCGGCGCGCGGGCCCGCGGAGCCTCGCTGGAGGACGGCGTGGCCGGACTGACAGGCCTGGCAGCCGTGGACGTCGAGCCCGTCGTCGGCCGGCTGGCCGGCACCGAGCTGATCGGGGTCGTGCCGAGTGCCGACCGGGGGTCGCCGCTGCTGGGACTGCGGGGGATCACCTCCCGCCGCGGACGGGCCGCGGGGGAGGACGCGGCCCCGCTGCTGGCCGCCGACGCAGCCCTCGAGCAGCTGGCCACCCTGGTGGCTCCCGAGCCGGCCGCGGAGGCCGGAGCCGGGGCCTGCGGGGGTCTCGGCTGGGCCGTGCTGGCGCTCGGCGGCCGGCTGGTCACCGGCCCCGAGCTCGCCCTGGCGGACCCGCCGCACCGACCGGACCTGGTGGTCTCGGGCTGCAGCGTCTTCGACTTCGCCAGCCGGGGCGGGGGCGTGGTGGCGGCCGCGGCGTCGGCCGCCGCCGATCAGCTCGCGCCGTGCGTGGTGGTGGCCGGTGAGGTGCTGATCGGCGCCCGTGAGATGCGGACGATGGGGATCGAGGCGGCGTACCCGATCCGGTCCTCGGGCCTGGACCGGCCGACCGGGGGCGACCTGACCACCGACGAGATCGAGCGGGCCGCGGTCCGCGTGGCTCGCAGCTGGCGGTGGTGACCCCTACCACACGGTGTTCCGACCCTCGACGGACCGGTCTAGACTGGAACCCGGATGCGTCCCCCTGTGCGGCGGGGCCACCCCGAGACCAGCGAGTTCCCACCCTGTGGAGAGTGATATGACGGCGATCGACCAGAGCACCACCCCCGTGTCCGACGGAGTCATCCTGAGCGACGGTGCCGCCAGCAAGGTCAAGGCCCTGCTGGAGGGCGAGGGTCGTGACGACCTGGCGCTGCGGATCGCGGTGCAGCCCGGCGGCTGCTCGGGTCTGCGCTACCAGCTGTTCTTCGACGAGCGCAGTCTGGACGGCGACATCGTGGCCGACTTCGGCGGCGTCAACGTGGTCACCGACCGGATGAGCGCCCCGTACCTGATGGGCGCCACCATCGACTTCGTGGACACGATCGAGAAGCAGGGCTTCACGATCGACAACCCCAACGCGACCGGATCCTGCGCCTGCGGCGACAGCTTCCACTGAGTCGTCCCGGTCGGCGCCCGGCGCCGATCGGTCACGGAGCTCCCTGTCCCGGGTCCGGGGCGGGGAGCTTCGTCGTTCCCGGCCCGATCGGAGCGGTCCCGCTGCCTCTGACCCCGGTCCCCGGGCAGAACCAACGACGTGTCCAGCACCCGCTCCCGCAGCCCGCTCGCCACGAGCGACCGGGGAGACCCACTGCCACCGTCGTCGGTGATCTCCTGCGTTATGGTTTCCCCAGAGGACTGGCTTCCCCCGCGAACCTCGCACCCGAGCGTCTCTCGGGCGATCGCCGCGGACCGGACCGGACTCCCAGCTGAAACCGACGAAAGGCGCGATGTGGGTGGCGCGGAGATGCCTGAACTGACGCGGCGGCCACGCCCGTCAGCTCGATGGCAGCGGGTACGGCGACCGGCAGCGGTCGTCGGGGGCCTGGGCATGCTGGTGCTGGCTTCCTGCTCCATCCAGGACACCACCAACGAGTTCCAGCGGCTGGGTCTGCCCGAGCCGGCCAGCAGCAACGCGGTCCCGATCGGTGACCTGTGGATCGGCACCTGGATCGCGGCGGGCGCCGTCGGCATCCTGGTCTGGGGACTGATCGGCTGGGCGGTGCTGCGGTACCGGCGGCGGGCGAACCTGCTGCCGCGGCAGAACCGCTACAACCTGCCGATGGAGATCATGTACACGATCGTCCCGTTCGTGATCATCGGCGTGCTCTTCTACTTCACCGTCATCGCGCAGAACAAGGTCCTCGAGCGCGAGCCCGACCCGGCCGTCAAGGTCGAGGTCGTGGGCCAGAAGTGGTCGTGGACCTTCAACTACGAGTCGGCGGACAACCCCGATGTCGGGACCGACGTCTGGAACGCCGGCACCATCAACGAGACGCCCGACCTGTATCTCCCGGTCGGCCAGCGGGTGCAGTTCGACCTCCGGTCGCCCGACGTCATCCACTCCTTCTGGATCCCCGCCTTCTACCAGAAGATGGACGTCGTCCCCGGCCGTGCCAACTCCTTCCAGACCACGCCGACCAAAGAGGGTGTGTTCGCAGGCAAGTGCGCAGAGCTGTGTGGCACCTACCACTCGGCGATGCTGTTCAACGTCCACGTGGTGAGCGAGGCCGAGTACACCGCGTACCTGAAGACGCTGGTGGCGAAGGGGCAGACCGGCAAGGCGACCGGCCCCGTCAACGCCAACCAATACGGCCCGGCCGGTGAGGGGCAGACCCGATGACCACGATGCAGCGCACGGTGACCGGAACCGAGGTCGCCGAGCCGACCCGGGAGCTGGGCACCAAGGTCTGGAAGTGGATGACCACGACCGATCACAAGGTGATCGGCAACCTCTACTTCGTCACCTCGCTGGGCTTCTTCGCCTTCGGCGGTGTGCTGGCGCTGGCCATCCGGGCGGAGCTCGCCTTCCCCGGACTCCAGTTCCTCTCCTACGAGACCTACAACCAGTTCTTCACGATGCACGGCGCGATCATGCTGCTGCTGTTCGCGACCCCGCTCTTCGCCGGCTTCGCCAACGCGATCATGCCGCTGCAGATCGGTGCCCCGGACGTCGCGTTCCCGCGGCTGAACATGTTCTCGTACTGGCTGTACCTGTTCGGCGGTCTGATGGCCTGCTCGGGCTTCCTGACCCCGCAGGGTGCGGCCAGCTTCGGCTGGTTCGCGTACGTGCCCCTGAGTGACGCGGTCAACTCACCCGGCGTCGGCGGTGACCTGTGGATCATGGGCTTCTACATGGCCGGTCTGGGCACCATCCTGGGCTCGGTCAACTTCGTCACCACC
>JBMDXL010000705.1:0-4439 GCA_048594465.1 Microlunatus sp.
CGACCAGCCGGTCGCGCTCGTCGGCGTCCATCACCTGGTTGACCAGGGCGTTCGCCTGGCTGAAGTCGTCGTCCTCGGCCCGCAGCGTGTACGCCGCCCGGACGAAGCCACCGTCGGCCTCCCACCCGGTGTCGGCGAACAGGTCGTGGTGCACAGCGGGGCCGCCCACGGTGTTGGGCGAGTAGACCGGCTGACCGGGGTTGAAGTCGTACCGCATCGGCCCGTCGAACTCGTAGGAGTTGACCGGCACCTGCGGCTTGTTCACCGGCAGCTGCAGGTAGTTCGGCCCGATCCGGTAGCGATGGGCGTCGGAGTAGGCGAAGACCCGGCCGAGCAGCATCTTGTCCGGGCTGAAGCCGATGCCGGGCACGACCGCACTCGGCTCGAAGGCGGCCTGCTCGATCTGGGCGAAGAAGTTCTCCGGGTTGCGGTCCAGGGTCATCGTGCCGACCTCGATCAGCGGGTAGTCGCTGTGGGGCCAGACCTTGGTCAGGTCGAACGGGTTGATCCGGTAGGTCTTCGCCTCCTCGTACGGCATCAGCTGGACCTTCAGCGTCCAGGACGGGAACTCGCCGTCCTTGATCGCGGTGAACAGGTCGCGGCGGTGGGCGTCCGGGTCGGTCGCCGCGGTCAGCGCCGCCTCGTCGTTGGTGAGGTTCTTCGTGCCCTGGTGGCTGTGGAAGTGGTACTTCACCCAGTGCTTCTCACCGGCCGCGTTGACCCACAGGTAGGTGTGCGACCCGTATCCGTTCATGTGCCGCCAGGTGGTGGGGATGCCCCGGTCGCCCATCAGGTAGGTGACCTGGTGCGCCGACTCGGGCTGCAGCGTCCAGAAGTCCCAGCGCATGTCCCAGTCCTGCAGCCCGGAGTCGGGCAGCCGCTTCTGGGAGCGGATGAAGTGCGGGAACTTCATGGTGTCGCGGACGAAGAAGACGGGGGTGTTGTTGCCGACCAGGTCGTAGTTGCCCTCGGTCGTGTAGAACTTGAGCGCGAAGCCCCGGGGGTCGCGGACGGTGTCGGCCGAACCCTGTTCGCCCGCCACCGTGGAGAACCGGGCCAGCATGTCGGTGCGCACGCCGGGCTGGAAGAGAGCGGCCTTGGTGTAGGCGCTCACGTCGTGGGTGGTCTCGAAGTGCCCGAAGGCGCCGCCGCCCTTGGCGTGCACGTTGCGCTCCGGCACCCGCTCCCGGTTGAAGTGAGCCATCTGGTTCACCTGGTGGTAGTCGTGCAGCAGGATCGGACCGTCGGGACCGACCGTCTGCGAGAACTGGTCGCTGGGGGCGGGAGCGCCGGTGTCGGTGGTGGAGACGACGGGGGAGATGGTCCCGTCGGGGGTGGTGGCCTTGACCTCGGTCATCTGGACGTGCTCCTCGGGGGTCGTGGAGTCGGGTCCGCCGGATTTGGTGCTGCTGACCTTCGGGTGGTGCTGGTCCAGTTGTACGCGCCCCGGTCAACCGCGGACGCAGGAGGTGGGGCTCAGGTCGCCGTGCGGGCCTGCGCACAGGACGCGCAGGTGCCCCAGTAGGTGACCTCGGCCTCCTCCACCAGGTAGCCGTGCGTGTCCTCGGGCACCGCGCAGGGCATCGAGCCGACCGCGCAGGGCACGTCGGCCACCGAGCCACAGCCGCGGCAGACCAGGTGGTGGTGGTTGTCGCCGGTGGCGACCTCGAACTTCATCGCCGAACCGGCGGGCTCGAAGCGGCGCAGGATGTGGTGCTCGGTGAGGGTGTTCAGCGCGTCGTAGATCGCCTGGGTCGACACGGCACCGATGCCGGACCGGACCCGCTCAGCCACCTGCTCGGCGCTCAGGTGCGGATCGTCCTCGACCACGTCGAGGACGGCGAGACGAGACTGCGTCACCCGCAGACCGACCGCCCGGAGACGCTCGGCCCAGCTGAGCGCTTGCACTGCGGTGGCCATGCTCTTAGGGAACCACGTTCTCTGGAATCGTTCAACTAAAGCCGCCGCGGGTCGGCGACCGCCGGACTCCGCGGGTGGTGTCGCACCCGCGGAGTCGGGCCGGGGTCAGGCGCGGGCGCTCAGCTGACCGAGGCGGGTCCAGGTCTCGACCACGGTGTCGGGGTTCCGGGACATGCTGTCGATGCCCTCCTCGAGCAGCCACTCGGCCAGGTCGACGTGGTCGCTCGGACCCTGGCCGCAGATGCCCACGTACTTCCCGCGGGCCTTGCAGGCGCGGATGGCGGCGCTGATCATGAACTTCACCGCCGGGTCCCGCTCGTCGAACGACTCGGCGATCAGGCTGGAGTCCCGGTCCAGCCCGAGGGTCAGCTGGGTCATGTCGTTGGAACCGATCGAGAAGCCGTCGAAGGGGTCCAGGAACTGGTCGGCGATCACCGCGTTCGAGGGCAGCTCGCACATCATGATCACCTCCAGGCCGTTCTCCCCGCGGACCAGACCGTGCTGGGCCAGCAGGTCGATGACTCCCTTGGCCTCGGTCAGCGTCCGCACGAACGGGATCATGATCTTGACGTTGGTCAGCCCCATCTCGTCGCGGACGTACTTCAGCGCCTCGCACTCCATCGCGAAGCAGTCGGCGAAGTCGGCCGACAGGTAGCGCGAGGCCCCCCGGTAGCCGATCATCGGGTTCTCCTCGTGCGGCTCGTAGAGGTCACCGGCCACCAGGTTCGCGTACTCGTTGGACTTGAAGTCGCTCATCCGCACGATCACCGGGTGCGGTGCGAACGCCGCCCCCAGCATGGAGATCCCCTCCGCGACCCGGGTGACGAAGAAGTCCCGGGGGCTGGCGTACGCCGCGACGGCCTCGGTGATCTGCGCCTTCAGGTCGGCGTCGGCGAGGGTCTCGAGATCGAGCAGGGCCCGCGGGTGGATGCCGATCTGCCGGTTGATGATGAACTCCAGCCGGGCCAGGCCGATGCCGGCGTTCGGCAGCTTGGCGAAGGAGAAGGCCTGGTCGGGGGTGCCGACGTTCATCATGATCTTGACTCCGATCTCGGGCATCGACGCCATCGCCGTCTCCTGCACGGCGAAGTCGAGCAGGCCGTCGTAGATGAAGCCGGTGTCACCCTCGGCGCAGGAGACGGTGACGTCCTGCCCCTCGGCCAGGTCCCGGGTGGCGCTGCCGGTGCCGACGACCGCCGGGATGCCCAGCTCGCGGGCGATGATCGCCGCGTGGCAGGTGCGGCCGCCGCGGTTGGTGACGATAGCCGAGGCCCGCTTCATGATCGGCTCCCAGTCGGGGTCGGTCATGTCGGCCACCAGCACCTCGCCCGGCACGAAGCTGGCCATCTGCGCGACCGAGCTGAGCACCCGGACGGGACCGGCGCCGATCTTCTGCCCGATGGCCCGGCCCTCGATCAGCACCGGGCCCTTCTCGTTCAGCCGGAACCGCTGCACGGTGGAACCGGCCCGGGACTGCACCGTCTCGGGGCGGGCCTGCAGGATGTAGAGCCCGCCGTCGCCGCCGTCCTTGCCCCACTCGATGTCCATCGGTCGCCCGTAGTGCTCCTCGATGGCCAGCGCCTGCCGGGCCAGCTCGGTCACCTCGGCGTCGGTGAGACTCAGCAGCCCGCGCTGGTCGACCTCCACGTCGACGAACTCCGTCGTCCGGCCCACCGTGGCGTCGGAGGTGTAGATCATCTTGATCGCCTTGCCGCCCACCCCGCGCTTCAGGATGGCCGGGCGGCCGGCCCGCAGGGACGGCTTGTAGACGTAGAACTCGTCCGGGTTCACCGCGCCCTGCACCACGGCCTCGCCCAACCCGTACGAGGACGTGATGAACACGGCGTCGTCGAAGCCGGACTCGGTGTCCATGGTGAACATCACGCCCGAGGCCCCGATGTCGGAGCGGACCATCTTCTGCACCCCGGCCGAGAGGGCGACGGCCTCGTGCTCGAAGGAGTGGTGCACCCGGTAGGCGATGGCGCGGTCGTTGTAGAGAGAGGCGAACACCTCGCGCACAGCGGTCAGCACGGCGTCGATGCCGCGGATGTTGAGGAACGTCTCCTGCTGACCGGCGAACGAGGCGTCCGGCAGGTCCTCGGCGGTGGCCGAGGAGCGCACGGCGAACGACGCTGCGCTGTCGAGACCCCCCGCCTCACTGACGAGCTTCTCGTACGCCGTCCGGATGTCGGCCTCGAGGTCGGCCGGGAACGGCTGGGCCACGACCGCCTCGCGGATCTCCTTGCCGGTCGCGGCCAGGGCTCGGGTGTCGTCGGTGTCGAGGTCGGCCAGCAGGCCGGAGATCCGCTCGGCCAGGCCCGTGTCACCGATGAAGCGGTGGAAGGCCTCCGCGGTCGTGGCGAACCCGTCGGGCACGCGCACCCCGAGGTCGGTGAGGTGGGAGACCATCTCGCCCAGCGAGGCGTTCTTGCCGCCGACCTCCTCGACGTCGCCCATGCCGAGCTCGGAGAACCACCGGACGTTCGTGCTCATGTCGCCTTCTTCCGCTTGCGCTTCAG
>JBMDXL010000706.1:0-2323 GCA_048594465.1 Microlunatus sp.
CGTCGCCCCCGGTGAACGATGGTGCCGGTCGTGGTCCGGGATGGTGACCAGGCCCATCAGGCGGCCAGCGAGACCTCGGCACCCTGGTCGCGCAGGGACTGCACCGACGGGGTGGCTTCCAGCTTGCGCAGGCACCGGGCCCGGGTCGGTCCGATGCTGCCGATGGGCAGGCCCAGCTGGGCGCTGATCTGCGCGTACGGGACGGCCGGCTCGGCGGCCAGCATCAGGAGCAGCTCGCGCTGGTTGGGCTTCAGCGTGGCCAGCCCCTCGCGGACGGCGGTCTGCTCCTCGGTCCGCAACAGCTCGGTGTCGACCTCCTCGACGGTGCTGGAGAACCGCAGCTCCGACGGGTTGGCCTGGCCCTCGTAGAAGCAGGCGATCGGTTCCAGGGAGGTGGTCCGCCGGCCGATCTTGATCAGCCGGAACGACTCGCGCTCGGCGGTGACCTTGATCCAGCCCGGCAGAGCGCGTGGCTCGCGGATCGAGTCCAGGTGGCAGGTGAGCTGGAGCCAGACGGTCTGGCTCACGTCGGCGGCATCCTCGCGGCTGAGCCGGTAGCGGCGGCAGCTGGCGTCGATGATCGGCTGGTGACGGGCGACGAGCTCGGACCAGCTGCCCTGGTCGCCCTCGCGGGCGCCGGTGACCAGATCCTCGATGTCGGTGGTGACGGTGCTGAGGGTGACGTTCACGATCGTGGTCCTGTCTCGAGCCGTGGATGCGATGGGTCAACCCTCGTGTTTTCTCAGGTTCGAGGCTGTGCTCTGGGTGACACCTCAGCTGTTCACTGCGCGACAGGGCAGGGCTCGCCACCGTGCAACAGGGCAGGGCTCGCCACTGCGCGACAGGGCAGGGGTCAGTGGGCCGTGACGGTGATGGTGGCGGGCCACGCGGAGTCGAGCTCTCCGGCAGTCGACGGCTTCTTCGGGGTGGCGGGCCAGGTCAAGCGGAACTTTCCGTCGTTCGGCGGGTTGTTCGGGTTGGGGGAGCGCTCGTGCCGGAACTTTCCGTCGTTCGACGGGTTGTTCTGGGTGGCGTTCGGCGGGTTGTTCTGGGTGGCGGGCGGCGCGAGCTTGAACTTTCCGTCAGTCGACGGCTTCTTCGAGCACCCGGCACCGACACCCACTACGCCCCAGAGCTCCAGTTCTCGCGAGGCCGAGCGCCCCGCGGACCGACCGGCCCGCTATGCCTCCGACGACGTACGCCGGCGGTAGAGCCCTACAGGGCTCACTGCAAGGACGAGGTGAGCCGCATCAGGTTGTCGAACACCTTCTCGCGGGTGGGTCGCTGCAGCCACTCGGCCAGGTGGATCTGGGTGCTGGCGGCGCGGTAGGAGTCCTCGACCGCGCGCATCTCGTCGCAGAAGTCCTTCCCGTGGACCAGCATCATCATCTCCATGTGCAGCGTCAGCGAGCGGATGTCCATGTTGGACGAGCCGATCACCGACACGTCCTCGTCGATGGTCAGGTGCTTGGCGTGCAGGATCGTCGGCGCCTCGTACGCGTAGATCTTCACCCCGGCCCGGAGCAGCTCCTCGTAGTAGGAGCGCTGCGCGTGGTAGACCATGAACTGGTCGCTGACCGCGGAGACGAACAGCTCGACGTCCAGACCCCGTGAGCCGGCCGTGACCAGGGCCATCTGCAGGCTCTCGTCGGGGACGAAGTAGGGGCTGGTGATGCTGATCCGGCGGCGCGCGTTCTGGATCACGGCCCCGAACATCTTGAGGTTGTTGTCGTTCTCGAAGCTCGGTCCGCTGGGCACCATCTGCGCGTCCAGCTTGGTCGGGTCGAGAGCGCCGACGTGGACGCTGCCCGTCTCCGGCAGCAGCAGCTCATCGCACTCGCTGTACCAGTCGCTGACGAAGACCGCCTCGATCTCGCGCACGGCGGGACCCTCGAAGCGGCACATCAGCTCCTTCCAGTGCAGACCTCGGGCGATGTTCTTCTTGCCGTGGTAGTGGTCGGTGATCAGGTTCTGCGAGCCGACGAAGCCGACGGTGCCGTCCACCACCACCAGCTTGCGGTGGTTGCGCAGGTCGGGTCGCCGGTAGTGCTTCTTGAACGGCTGGATCGGCAGCATCGGCAGGTAGCTCGCCCCCATCGCCTCGAAGCGGGCGACGGTGCCCTTGCGGTTCGGGTAGGAGAACTGGGCGATGTGGTCGGACAGGACCTTCACCGTCACCCCGCGCCCGCAGGCCCGCTCCATCGCGTCGGTGATGGGCTTGGTCGTCTCGTCGTCGACGAAGATGAAGAACTCGATGTAGACGTACTTCTCGGCCAGGTCGATCGCGTCGGCCATCGCCTGGATGGAGCCCCGGTAGTCCGGC
>JBMDXL010000707.1:0-4868 GCA_048594465.1 Microlunatus sp.
GCCCGCCGGGTGGCACCCGACGTGACCGGTGATCTGCCACCCGCCACCGGGCGCGTGCGACCGGACTCGTTCCTCCTGCGTGAGCAGCAAGGTCGTGGACCGGAGCCGGTCCAGCGGAGCCTGATCGGTGGTCGGCCGCCGGTGCCGACGGCGCTGGACACGCTGCCGACCGGGACGACGATCCCGCCGGCACCCGCGGTGCAGCGGCTCCGCTACGACGGCGCCACGACCACCGGTGGTCGACAGGTCGAGGGGCCGGTCAGCCCGCCGGGACCACCCGGCCCGGCCGAGGTGCCGATCGGGCCGTCATCCTCCGACGGAGGCTCGTGGTCGGTGCAGCGACAGTCACCGGGCAGTGGCGCCGGGAGCGTCGTCCCAGCCCTCGCGGCGGCTCGCGGCGATCGGTCCACCGTCGGGGAGCTCACGCCGGGGATCCCGTCCGTCCCGCTCGAGCTGGGTTCGATCGTCCCGGCGCCGTCAGGCTTTCCGACCACGTCTGTCGCCTCCGCCGCAGCGGAGACCCCGTTCGCCGCGACGACCCCGTTCGCCGCACTGCCTTCGTCCGTGTCGTCGGCCCCGGCCGGCGACGCGGGCGAGCTTCCGCTGGTCCAGCGTCGGTCCGACGCCGCTGCCTTGAGCTCGGCCGGCAGCGCTCCTCTCGCTCCCCCGGCGTCGGCCGATCCGCCGGCGATGGCGGTCTCGAGCCGCACCGTCGGCCTCGCCGAGATGTTCGCCCTGGCTGCCGCTCAGCCCACCGACGGGGTGCCGGTGCAACGGAGCAGCGAGCCCGAGGTCCAGGCGGCGAGCGTCGACACGGCTCCGGCGCCTTCGGCGCCCAGCTCGTCGGTGGCCTCCGCCGCAGCCCCGGCCCCGACCGGCCAGCTGTCGGGCGCCGAGCTCGCCGAGATGGCCCGCCGCCTGTACGAGCCACTGTCCGCCCGCCTGCGCAACGAGCTCTGGCAGGACCGGGAACGCGCCGGGCTGCTCACCGACCTCCGACCCTGATCTCGACGAAGGAGCACGACCATGGCCGCTGCCAAGGGCATCACCGATCCGCTGGACGCCTCCACCGACCCGGCCGTCAGCGTGTGCTTCACCGTCACCGTGGACGGGGAGAACCTCGGCTACTTCAGCAGCTGCGAGGGACTGGGCGCCGAGGTCGTGATGGAGCAGCGGGAGGAAGGCGGCAACAACAGCTTCGTCTGGCAGCTGCCCAGTCGGATCAAGTACACCAACGTCAAGCTGTCGCGGGCCGTCGGCCGGGACAGCTACAAGATCACCGAGTGGTTGATCGGCTTCGCCAAGGAGGTGACCCGCAAGACGGCCTGCATCACCGCGATGACCGGCGACCGCCAGGTGGTGGCCAGCTGGAGCCTGGACGGGGTGATGCCGGTGCGCTGGTCGGGACCGAGTCTCAACCTCGACTCCCCCAAGGTCGCCATGGAGACCCTCGAGCTCGCCCACCACGGGTTCCTGCCCCAGGGCGGCGGCCAGTGACCACCGCCATCGCCCTGGCCGGCAGCTCGGGTCCGGTCGGCGTCCCCGGCGACGCCGGAGCCGGCGGCAAGGCCGTCGTCGGGCGTCCGACCATGGACAAGGCGAAGCTCACCGTCTACACCCCCGACCCGGCCCCGGGTGGCTACAAGCCGGGGGCGATCAAGGACACCATCGGCTTCCAGTTCAACCCCAAGGAAGTCACGATCGCCAAGTCGGCCAAGTGGGAACGCAAGCCGGCCAAGGGATCCAAGAGCGCGCCGCCGCCCGAGTTCACCGGCTCCGACCCGTGCAAGCTCACGGTCGAGATGTTCTTCGACGCGACCGGCACCAAGGACGGCTCGGTCCTGGAGATCGTGGAGAAGCTGTTCGGCTGCTGCGTCCCCACCGAGCAGAGTGCCGGGCAGAAGAAGCCGACGCCCCCGCTGGTCGTGCTGCAGTGGGGCACCATCTCCACCTTCCCGGCGGTGATCACCTCGGTCAGTGCCAAGTACACGCTCTTCCGCTCCGACGGCACCCCGATCCGGGCCATCTGCAGCGTGTCGATGGAGGAGATGCCGGGGTCACCACCTCGGCAGAACCCGACGTCGGGCAGCGACAGCATCCGCCGCGTCCACCGCACCATCATCGGCGACGACCTCGCCTCAATCGCGTACGCCGAGTACGGGGACCCTGCCCACTGGCGACCGCTCGCGGCGTACAACGGGATCGACGACCCCCAGCGACTGCCCACCGGGCGGATGATCCTGCTGCCCTCGTTGGAGGAGCTCGGGGTGACCGGATGACGGGGAGCATGTGCCTGGTGGAGATCAACGGGTCGCCGCTCCCGGTCGACCTCGTCCCGATGCTGGTCTCCGCAGACGTCGAGGACAGCCAGCGCCTGCCGGACCTGTTCACCGTCCGGTTCCGCGACCCCGAGCGGATCGTGCTCTCCAAGAGCGGCGCCAAGGTCGGCGGCGCGATCACGATCAAGGTCAGCACCGCTCAGTCGACGTCCCCCGTCACGCTGATCGAGGCGGAGATCACCGCACTGGAGCTGGAGTTCGACGCCGGCGGGACGTTCACGATCATCCGCGGGTACGACGCCGCCCACCGGCTCTTCCGCGAGCGGCGCACGGTCAGCTACGTGCAGATGACGGCCTCCGACGTCGCCACGAAGGTGGCCCAGCGGGCGGGGCTGAAGGTGGGCACCGTGGACAGCACCGCGACCGTCTTCCCGGTGGTGAGCCAGGCGGGCCAGACCGACTGGGAGCTGCTGACCCAGCTCGCTCGCGACACCGGCTCGGACCTGACGGTCCGCAAGGGAGAGTTCTCGTTCCGCGCACCGAGCCCGACCGGATCCCCGACCGTGCTCACGTTCGGTGAGCAGCTGATCCGGTTCCGCTCCGTGCTCACCTCGGCCCAGCAGGTCAAGCAGGTCGAGGTCCGCGGCTGGAACGTCGCCGAGAAGCAGACGCTGAGCGGGACGGCGCCGGCCAAGGCCTCGACCGTGGACCTGCCCACCGTGAAGCCGACCGACATGGCCAGCGCCTTCGGCGACCCGACCTACGTCTCCGCCGACGTCCCGTACCGCACCCAGAACGAGGTCGACCAGGCCGCCAAGGCGCTCGCCGACGAGAAGGCGTCAGCGTTCGCCGAGTTCGAGGGTGTCGCGCTGGGCAACCCCGCACTGAAGGCCGGCGGCAAGGTCGACCTCCACGGACTCGGCGAGCCGTTCGAGGGCACGTACACGATCACCAGCAGCCGGCACAGATTCGACCCCGTCACCGGCTACACCACGGGGATCACCGTGACCGGCAAGCAGGACCGCAGCCTCCTCGGACTCGCCTCCGGCGGGTCCCGGTCCCGGCAGACCCCGCCCGGGGTGGTGATCGCCCTCGTCACCGACGTCAAGGACCCGGACAACCAGGGTCGGGTGAAGCTGAAGTTCCCGTGGCTGTCCGACGACTACGTCAGCGACTGGGCCCGCGTCGCCTATCAGGGAGCCGGCAAGCGACGCGGCTGGATCGCGATGCCCGAGGTCGGTGACGAGGTGCTGGTGGCGTTCGAGCTGCAGGACTTCGACCGCCCCATGGTGCTCGGTGGTCTCTACAACGGCATCGACACCATGCCGCCCGGCCCGAACGACCTGGTCGACGGCGGGTCCGGTGCGATCAACCGCCGCTCGCTGGTGTCCCGGGAGGGTCACCGGATCGATCTCCTCGACCAGACCGGCAGCAAGGAAGGCGTCCGGCTGGCCACCGAGGACGAGAAGCTCGAGATCCTGATCGACAAGACGAACACCACGATCACCGTGAAAGCCGACGGCACCGTCCTGATCGAGGGCTCGCGAGGCATCACTCTCGACGCCAAGAACTCCGATCTCACCATGAGCGCCAAGTCGGTGAAGGTCAGTGCCACCAACGGCCTGCAGCTGGACGGCGGCAGCGGTGCGGTGCAGATGACGTCCAACGGCACCGTCAGCGTCGAGGGGATGAGCGTCAGCGTCAAGGGCCAGACCACGGCCGAGCTCAAGGGCGGCGCGATGACCACCATCACCGGCGCCATGGTCAAGATCAACTGAGGGGAGCTCGACGTGGACGTGGACTTCATCGGTGCCGGCTGGTCCTACCCGCTGGGGGTGGATCCGACCGGACGGGTCGCCCTGGTGACCAGGGAGCGGGAGATCGAGCAGTCCATCCGGTTGATCCTGGGCACCGCGATCGGCGAGCGCCCGATGCGACCCGACTTCGGCTGCCGGATCCATGATCACGTCTTCGGTCCGGCCAACTCGGCGACCGCGGGGCAGATCGCGTACGACGTCCGGGAGGCCCTGGAGCGGTGGGAACCCCGGATCGACGTCAACGACGTGGTGGTCAGCTTCGACCGGATCAGCGACGGCCGCGTCCACATCGACATCGCCTACTCGGCCCGGGGGCTGAACGACCCCCGCAACCTGGTCTTCCCCTTCTACGTCATCCCCGACGAGGGTGACGCGAGCCGGCCGGCGCTCGGCACCACGGGACCGGCGCTCGGCGGCGCCCCGTACGACCCGTCGGTGACTCCGTCGCCGTGGCCCGCCGCCGTCCCCGCACCGACCGGAGGTCACTGACATGCTCCCCGCCCCCAATCTCGACGACCGACGCTTCCAGGACCTGGTCGACGACGCCAAGCGGCTGGTCCAGCAGCGGTGCCCGACCTGGACCGACCACAACGTCTCCGACCCGGGCGTCACCTTGATCGAGGCGTTCGCCCAGATGGTCGACCAGCTGATCTACCGCCTCAACCGGGTGCCCGATCTGCACTACATCAAGTTCCTGGAGCTGATCGGCGTGGAGCTGCGACCCCCGGCCGCGGCCCGGGGTGAGGTGACGTTCTGGCTCTCGGCCCCGCAG
>JBMDXL010000708.1:0-4653 GCA_048594465.1 Microlunatus sp.
CCAGGTCCCGAAAGGCCAGGGCCTCCTCGGTCCGGCGGACCAGCTGGTGGCGGGCGCACGGCACCCCGGCCGCGGTCAGCACCGTCTTCATCTGCGACTTGTCCCGCACGTTGGTGGCCACGTCAGCTGTCATGCCCTCGATCCCCAGCGCCTCCCGGGCCTGGGCCAGCGGCACCTGGAGCTGTTCCAGGGCGCCGATCAACCGCTCCACCCGACCGACCTGCCCGGAGAGCCCTCGGACCGCGTCGGCGATCTGCTGCGGGTCCAGCGCGTCGGACACCTGCCAGTGACCGGCCAGCGCGTCCCGCAGCTCGGGTGACAGCTGGTCCGCCGACGAGGTGGTGATCACGGCGAGCTGCACGTCCGGCAGCCGCGCCGCGGACAGCACGAACCGGGCGGTGGCCTCCAGCAGGTACGGTGCGACGAACGCGGCGACGACCATGGTCGAGAAACTACCGGCCCGGCTCCTGGAATCGCCAGCGCCCGGGTGCAAGAGTCTCCCCATGGCCCAGACGACGACGGCAGCACCCCTGAACTCCCCCGGCCGGGTGATCACTGCGAGCATGGTGGGCACGACCATCGAGTTCTACGACTTCTACGTCTACGCCACCGCGGCGGTCCTGGTCTTCCCGCAGCTGTTCTTCTCCACCGGCAACCCGACGACCGCTCTGCTGGCCTCGTTCGCGGTCTTCGGCGCGGCCATGGTGGCCCGCCCGATCGGTGCAGTGTTCTTCGGCCACCTCGGCGACCGGCGCGGCCGCAAGACGACGCTGGTGATCAGCCTGCTGGTGATGGGCATCGCGACGTTCCTGATCGGCTGCCTGCCGACGTACTCCTCGGTCGGGGTGCTGGCGCCGTTCCTGCTGCTGGTGCTGCGTCTCACCCAGGGGTTCGCCCTCGGCGGTGAGTGGTCCGGTGCGGCGCTGGTGGCCACCGAGAACGCCCCGGCCGGCAAGCGCGCCTGGTACGGGACCTTCCCGCAGCTCGGGGCACCCCTCGGCTTCATCATCGCCAACGGCATCTTCTTGATCATCAACTTCGCCCTCCCCCACCCCGACGGGCCGGCCCAGCGCTCCGAGGCCTTCTTGAGCTGGGGCTGGCGGGTGCCGTTCCTGTTCTCGGCCGTGATGGTGATCATCGGCCTCTGGGTGCGTCTGAAGCTGGTCGAGTCGGAGACCTTCCGGGCGGCGGAACAGCGCGGCGCCATCCGCAAGCTGCCGCTCTCGACCACCTTCCGGCACCACTGGCGTGAGGTCGTCCTCGGCACTTTCATCATGCTGGCCACGTACGTGCTCTTCTACCTGATGTCGAGCTTCACGTTGACGTACGGCACCGCGAAGACCGACGCGACGCCGGGCGGTCTGGGCTTCAGCTACACCGACTTCGTGCTGATGCAGATCATCGGCGTGGTCTTCTTCGGTCTGTTCACGCTGATCTCCGGTCCGGTGGCCGATCAGATCGGTCGGCGCCGTCTGCTGATCTGGACCACCGTCGCGATCATCGTCTTCGGGCTGAGCTTCCAGGTGTTCCTGCAGCCCCGGGCCGATCTCGCCTTCACCGGGGCGCTCACCCAGGCGTTCCTGATCTTCGGCTTCCTGCTGATGGGCACCACCTTCGGACCGATGGGGGCGCTGCTGCCGGAGCTGTTCCCGACCAACGTGCGCTACACCGGCTCGGCCATCGCCTACAACGTGGCCAGCATCCTCGGCGCAGCGGTGGCACCGCTGATCGCCGTGGCGCTGTGGGCGCGGGCCGGCGGGGCCGTCTGGCCGGTCGGGGTCTACCTGGCCGGCGCCGGGGTGCTGACGCTGATCGCGCTGCTGCTGAGCAGGGAGACCAAGGACGTCGACTACGCGGTCCTGTCCGCCGACGACAGCGTCGGCGGCTCGCTCACCGCAGGCGCAGCACGCGAGCGGTGAGCCCGTCCACACCGGGCTCGACCAGCAGCCTCCCGTCCGAGGAGCCCTCCGTGCGCCAGACCGGCAGGCTCGTCGGGTAGACGGTCTCCGCCGCACCCGACCACCCGTCGATCCCGGTGAGATCCAGACTCACCGCGCCGTGGTCGCCACCGGTCGGGAACCAGACGTAGAGGAAGGTCGCTCCGGGGGCCCGGAGACCCAGCACCACCACCTGGTCGCGACTGGTCGGCAGCCCCAGCGGCCAGAACGGCACGGACCGGCTCAGGTCGCCGCGCAGTCCCTCGTACGCCGCGACGCCCTCGCGCACCAGGGCCAGCTCCTCGGCACTCATCCGGTTCAGGTGACCGGACAGATAGAGCCGTCCCGCCAGACCGGTGACCAGGCAGAAGGCGATCTCCTCCGGCGGCATGCCCGGCTGCGGGTACGCCCAGTTGCCGGCCTGCTCGGGGGTCACCGACGCCGGCGCGGCGGCCGCGATGGGGGCGTACAGGGCCGGGTCCATCTGGTCGGAGGTGGACTGCAGCTCCAGCAGGGAGAGCAGGGCGTAGTCCATCCGCATCGCCCCGGACGAGCAGTTCTCGATCAGCAGCTCGGGATGCCGGTCGCGCACGCCGGACAGCCAGTCGAGCTGGGCGCGGTTCTGCTGCAGCAGACCGTCGCCGACGCTGAACGCGTCGCGATCCGTGCCGGGACCCGGGGTCACGTTGTAGTCGAACTTGACGAAGCGGACCCCCAGGTCGCCGACCAGACGGTCCACCACCTCGTCGAGGTGGGCGCGGGCCGCCGGGTGCCGAAGATCGAGGAAGTAGCGCTCCTGCTCGACGACGCGACGCCCGTACCGCTGCAGGAAGGCCTCGTCCGGCAGCCGTCGTGCCGCCGGTGACCGCACGCCGATGACCTCGGGCTCGACCCACAGACCGGGCAGCATGCCGCGCTCGCGGATGTGGTCCAGCACCCGCTGCAGACCGCCGTCGGGGAACCGGGTGGTCGAGGGCCGCCAGTCCCCCACGGTCGGCCACCAGTGGCCGCCGTCGTCGTACCAGCCGGCGTCGATGCAGAAGTACTCGGCCCCGGTCTCGGCTGCGGCGTCGATCAGCGGCAGCAGCTTCGCCGTGGTCGGGTCGCCCATCAGCGCGTTCATGTAGTCGTTGACGATCACCGGCAGATCCGGCCGCACCAGCGGCCGGCGCAGCGCCCGTCGGTGCTCGGTCAGGGCGGAGATGGCGCCCTGCCAGCCGTCCCGGGACACCGCGACCGAGGCCGGCACGGTGGTGAACTCCTGACCCGGGCCGAGGGCGACCGTCCAGTGGTGGTCGACGTCGTCGGGACCGCTGATGATCACAGCGACCTCGTCGAGACCGATCCAGCGGCCGTCGACCTCCCAGCGCCAGGCGCCGTTGTGCTCCACCTGCCAGGCCAGCGCCCGTCCGGTGGCGGTGTTGTCGATCATGGCCGTGGGCAGGACCTGACCGGTCGACCAGGTCGACGTGCTGACGGCGGCGCGGTAGGTCCGCGACTCGATGTCCCAGTCCGGTGGGGCGATGCGCCCCAGACCCTCGTCGTCCCGGAGTCGCACGGTGCTCCAGCGGCTCTCCGCGCACCAGCTGTTCTGGGCCTCGTGCAGCACCAGGTCGTCGAGACGCTCGCCGTCGTCCAGGACGCAGCCGAGGGCCAGCGAGCTGACCAGCTGCAGGATCTGCTCACTGGCGGAGGTGTTGCGGACGGTGGTGCGCACCTGCACCGCGGGCACGCCGGCGTACGCGGTGAGCGTGGTGCTGGTCGTCAGGCCGGTCAGCTCGTCGCGCTGCTCGATCACCAGCCGCTCCCAGCGGTCGTCGGAGACGGTGCGGTGGTCGACGTAGCGGAGCCGGTCGCCGACGCCGGTGCTGGTGAAGCGGGTGTTGTTGAGCTGGCGGCCGTCGCCCAGCACCAGCACCTCGACCAGGGGCTGGCGGGCCGGGGCCCTGCGCCCGCGGCCCGCGACGTCCAGGCTGTCCAGGGTGACCGGTCGATCGGGGTCCACGCCGATCAGCACGTCGAGGTGGCCGTTCCCCCAGCGGATGCTCGTCACGGTCACCCAACCTATCGGCGCCCGACCCACGCAGCGTTCGCCCACTAGGTTGGGCCGATGACCTCGTCGGCCACGGCACTCTTTCTCAACGGGACGGTGGGCGCCGGCAAGACGACCACCGCCGACGCGATCGGCACGCTTCTGCAGGAGCGACGGACGTCGTACGCCGTGATCGACCTGGACGCCCTCCGGCGGGTCTGGCCGTCGCCGCCCGACGACCCGTTCTTCCAGCGGCTGGAGCTGGCCAACCTGGCCGCCGTCGCCGCCAACGCCCGCGACGCCGGGGCGGAGCGTCTGCTGCTGGCCGGAGTGATGGAGACCCCCGCCGACCGCGAGCGCTACGCGGAGGCGGTCGGCGTGTCCCTGACGGTCTGCCGACTGGTCGTCCCGCTGCCCCGCGTCCGGTCCCGGCTGCTCGCCCGGCACCCGGACGGCGAGGAGCGCGACTGGCACCTCGCCCGGGCCGGGCAGCTGGACGCGATCCTGGCAGCGGCGCGGGTGGACGACGTGACGGTGACCGTCGACGACGAGCCGCTCGACGCCGTCGCCGGCGCGGTCCTGCGCGCCGTGGGCTGGCTCTGAGGTCCACGTCGGCGTCGAGAAGGAGGTCCGGACACGCGGACGGGCCGTTCAGCGTGCCCGGTCCTCCTTCTCGGCGATCAG
>JBMDXL010000709.1:0-3551 GCA_048594465.1 Microlunatus sp.
GGTGCTGATCGGGCCCTTCGGCCTCGGGTTGGCGACCACCGACGAGGCCATCGGGATCCTGCGGGAGCTGGGGCTGGGGATGCTCTTCCTGCTGGCGGGCTACGAGATCGAGGTGTCCGAGCTCACCGGGCGGTCCGGTCGGCGGGCCCTGGGCACCTGGCTGGTGTGCCTCGCCCTCGCCCTGACCGTCGTCTTCGTCATCGGCCTCAGCGGCGCCATCCAGGCCGAGATCGCCGTCGCCATCGCCCTGTGCTCGACCGCGTTGGGCACCCTGCTGCCGATCCTCAAGGACGGCGCCCTGCTGGACACCCGGGTGGGGCGGGCGGTGCTGAGCCACGGTGCGGTGGGCGAGCTGGGACCGATCATCGCCATGGCGGTGCTGCTGGGCACGTCCGGCCCGGCCGAGGCGGTCGTCGCGGTGATCATGTTCGCCCTGATCGCCGCGGCGGTGGCCCTGCCGTGGCGCCGGGTCCGTCGCGAGACATCAAGCGTGATCGCGTTGATCCGGGCCGGCGCGGAGACCACCGCGCAGACGTCGGTCCGGCTCACGGTGCTCCTGCTGGTCGGGCTCTGCGTCCTCGCGGAGGTGTTCGACCTCGACGTGGTGCTCGGCGCCTTCGCCGCCGGCTTCATCCTCCGGCAGGCGCTGCCCCGCGGTGACGAGCAGCTGGAGACGAAGCTGAACGGTCTCGCCTTCGGCCTGCTGATCCCCGTCTTCTTCGTCACCTCCGGGATGGCCATCGACCCGCACGCCGTGCTGGCCGAGCCCTTCGCGCTGGTCCTGTTCGTGATCATGATCGTGGTCGTCCGCGGGTTGCCGGTGGTCGTGGCCAGCCGACTGGAGCGCGACCCGGTCACGCGTCAGTCGAGATTCGGGAGTCGCGACAGCGTCCGGATCGGCCTGTACGCGGCCACCGGGTTGCCGATCATCGTGGCCGTGACCTCGACGGCGGTGGCCGCCGGTCAGATGAGCAGCCAGAACGCCTCGGTGCTGGTGGCCGGCGGGGCGGTCACCGTGTTGGTGATGCCGCTGGCGGCCACCCTGCTCGGTCGGGTCCGGCCACCCGTGGACCGATCCTCGTAGGAGCGGCGGCAGGGCGGCCAGAGGCTAGGCCGGCGGTTCGCCCCGCTTGACCGAGCTCAGCAGGAGCTGGGCGACGTCGAGCACCTCGACCTCCTCGCGGGCCTGACCGGCGTGCTGCTCGGCGGTCAGGCCGTCGGAGAGCATCACCCGGCAGAACGGGCAGCCCACGGCGATCTGGTCGGCGCCGGTGGCCACCGCCTCCTTGGTGCGGTTGACGTTGATCCGCTCGCCGATCTTCTCCTCCATCCACATCCGACCGCCGCCGGCGCCGCAGCAGAAGGAGCGCTCGCTGTTGCGGGGCATCTCCGCGAAGGTGGCGTTCGGGATCACCTCGAGCAGCTCCCGGGGTGGGGTGTAGACCTGGTTGTGCCGACCCAGGAAGCAGGGGTCGTGGTAGGTGATCGTCTTCGTCGCGGCGTCCTCGGCCGCACTCGGGGCGACCGGCGTCAGCCGCCTGTCCTTGACCAGCCGGTTGAGCAGCTGCGTGTGGTGGACCACCTCGAGCTCCACCCCGAACTGGGCGTACTCGTTCTTCAGCGTGTTGAAGCAGTGCGCGCAGGTGGCCACCACCTTGGTGGCCTTGGCCTCGGTCAGCGTGGCCGCGTTCTCGGCCGCCAGGCCGGCGAAGACGAACTCGTTGCCGGACCGGCGGGCGGGGTCACCGGTGCAGGTCTCGCCCTTGCCCAGCACGGCGAAGTCGACCCCGGCCAGGTGCAGCAGCTCGGCCACCGCCTGGGTGGTCTTCTTGGCCCGATCCTCGTACGCGCCGGCGCAGCCGACCCAGAACAGCCACTCGACCTCGGTCAGGTCCTCGACGTCGACACCGACCTGCTTGACCTCGAACGGCAGCTCCTTGGCCCAGTCCATCCGCTTGCTCGGCGCCATGTTCCACGGGTTGCCCTTGTTCTCCAGGCCCTTGTAGAGCCCGTTGAGCTCGGCGGGGAAGTCGGACTCCAGCAGCACCTGGTGGCGGCGCATGTCCATGATGTGATCGACGTGCTCGATGTCGACGGGACACTGTTGGACGCACGCACCGCAGGACGTGCAGGACCACAGCACGTCGGGGTCGATCACGCCGAACAGCTCCGCCGTCCCGATCAGGGGCCGTTCGGCTTCCTTCACGGTGGCCTCGGGCAGGTCTCCCCGCGCTTCCTCGGCGGCCAGCAGGTAGGGCGCCTTGGCGTACGCGTGATCGCGTAGACCGGTGATCAACAGCTTGGGCGAGAGCGGCTTGTCGGTGGCCCACGCCGGGCACTGGGACTGGCAGCGTCCGCACTCGGTGCAGGAGCTGAAGTCGAGCAGACCCTTCCAGGTGAAGTCCTCGACCTTGCCGACACCGAGCGCGGCGTCCTCGTCGAGGTCCTCCAGCTGCTCGAAGTCCAGCGGGGCACCGTCGACCATGATCGGGTCGAGGCGGCCCAGCGCGGTCGTGCCGGGGTCCCGTTTGAACCAGATGTTCACCCAGGCGCTGAACCGGTGCCAGGCCACACCCATGGTGATGTGGCGGGCGATGACGATCACCCAGGTCATCGAGATGATGATCTTGATCATGGCGACCGCGAACACCAGGTCGTCCAGGGTCTCGGTGCGCAGACCGGCGAAGGGGACGCCGATGAACCAGGTGAGGGGGAAGTCCCAGCGCGAGCCGGTGCCGTGGGCGTACTCGAGACCGCGCAGCATCAGACCGCAGAGCACGACGCCGAGGATGACCGCCTCGACGAAGTAGGCCTGCCAGAAGGTCGAGCCGAAGAAGCGACTGCGCCGACCGAGGCTGCGGGGGTGGTTGCGCTGCCGGATGACGATCAGCCCGACGATCCCGATCAGGGTGAGCCAGGAGAAGATGTCGGCCCACCACTCGAACACGACCCAGTGCCCGATCACCGGCAGGGCGAACGTGGGCACGAACAGCTGCCCGTACGCAGTCGCGACCAGCGAGCTCAAGGTGATGAAGCCGATCATCACGAACCAGTGCAGGACGCCGACCCGCTGCCACTGCAGCATCCGGGTGTGGCCGAGGGTCTCGGCGACCAGCCCCTTCCACCGTTCGGGCTTCCGGTCGTCCCGGCCCACCTCGGGGCGGCCGAGCCGGATGACGGCGACCATCGAGCGGATGGCCCGAACGGCCAGCACGACGGCGACGGCGGTGATCGCCAGCGAGACGACGATCGCGACAACCTGCACGGCTCTCGGCTCCTTCGGACGGAACTTGCACGGGGGTCGGTCTGCTTGTGAACCTAAACCCTACTCGCCGGTAACATCGTGGCCGCGCGCCGTGGTCCCGGTCCCGTTCGTGACGCACCGGCGGGTGCGGGACGCAGGCCTGACGACCGGATGCGGCTTCCCGGCGCCAAACGACCAGCCGGGACGCGACCGGATGACCGGATGCGACTCCCCGGCGCCATACGACCAGCCGGGTCGCAGGCCGGACGACCGGATGCGACTCCCCGGCGCCAAACGCCCAGCCGGG
>JBMDXL010000071.1:0-6651 GCA_048594465.1 Microlunatus sp.
CGGATCCCCGGGGGCGGGCTTCGTCGTGCTGGGGCTGGTTGCGGTGGTCGCGTCGGGGCGAGGGGCGGCCGACCGTACGTGACTTCCCGGCGGCAAACGGTCAGCCGGTCGGCGTCCGGGGCAACCAGACGTGACCTCCCGGCGGCAAACGCTCAGCCGGCCCGCGCCCGGCGCGGGAGAACCGGACGTGTCTCCGCGGCGGCAAACGGTCGGCAGGCTCCGCGTCCGGGGCAACCGACGTGACCTCCCGGCGACATCCGGTCAGCGAGCCCGCGCCCGAACCCACCGGTTGCGACTTCCCGGCGGCAAACGGTCAGCCGGCCCGCGCCCGAGTCCCGGTACGCGACGACACCCGCCCGAGTTCAGCGTTCCCGCAGCGGCCGGATCAGGCCCTCCTGGGCCACCGTGCAGACCAGCTCCCCGCCCTGGAACAGCCGCCCCGTCGACAGACCGAGCGCCGACGAGGCCGACGGCGACACCTGGTCGTAGAGCAGCCACTGGTCGGCCCGGAACGGTCGGTGGAACCACATGGCGTGGTCGATCGAGGCCGCCTGGACGTTCAGCCCGATGATCAGGCCGTGGGGCGTGGTGCTGGCCGAGAGCAGGGTGAGATCGCTGGCGTACGCGAGGGCGCTCTGGTGCTGGCGGGGGTCGTCGCCGAGGGCACCGGACGTACGGATCCAGACCCGGGCCCGGGCGGGGTGGGCCGGGTCGACCAGGGACCCGTCGGGTGGCCGCGAGTCGCCGATGTAGCGGACCTCCAGCGCGCCCCACTCCTGCTCCCAGAGCGACGCAGGCCGGCCGGAGGCCCGGGACAGCACCTCGCTCAGCGTCGGGCAGTCGTCCGGACCGGGGACGTCGTCGGGCATGGTGTCCGCGTGCTCGACCCCCTCCTCCGGGGTGTGGAACGACGAGGAGGCGAAGAAGATCACCTGGCCGCCCTGCCGGGCCACCGAGCGGCGGGCCGAGAACGAGCGTCCGTCGCGGATGGTCTCCACGTCGAAGACGATCGGCAGGTCGGTGCGGCCGGGCCGGATGAAGTAGCCGTGCATGGAGTGCAGGTGCCGGTCCTCCGGCACCGTCCGGGACGCGGCCACCAGACCTTGGGCCAGCACCTGCCCGCCGAACACCCGCTGCAGCGCCGTCGCCGGCTGGCGGCCCCGGAACAACCCCACCTCGATCTCCTCGAGGTCCAGCAGGTCGACGAGCTCGGCGACGGATCCAGGCATGGTGGCGACCCTACCGAGCCCCGGTCACTCCTCCGTACGGTCCCGTTCCGCCAGGAAGCGCTCGAACTCGGCGCCGATCTCCTCGGCGCTCGGCACCTGCTGACTGGCGTCGGCCACCATGGCGTCGTACTGCTGCTCCAGGGTCGCGACCAGCTCCTGCACCTCGGCCGACTGCGCCATCTCGTTGTCGATGTCGGTCAGGTTGCTCGCCGCGGCGTCCTCCAGCGGCTCCAGCGGGATGGCCAGCCCGGTGGCCTGGCTGAGCTGGCGAGTCAGGGCCAACGCGGCCTGCGGGAAGGTGGCCTGGGCCAGGTAGTGCGGCACGTGCGCGGCGAAGCCCATCGCCTTGCGGTCCAGCTGCCCCAGCCGGTACTCCAGCAGCCCGGTGAAGCTGGCCGGCACCTCCACCCGGTCGATCCAGCTCCGGAAGCCCTGGACCAGCTCGGGGTCGGTCGCGTGCGCGGTCGCGGTGATCGGCCGGCTGTGCGGCACCGCCATCGGGATCCCGTGCAGGGTGACCGTCAGCCGGACGTCCAGCTGCTCGATCAGCCCGATCACCGCCGCGGACAGGCGCTCCCACTGCACGTCGGGCTCGGGTCCGCTGAGCAGCAGGAACACCTCCCCCTGCTCGTCGGTCATCTTCAGCAGCCGCAGCTGCAGATCCGCGTACGAGCGCCACTGGTTGGTGTCGAAGATCATCGCGGGACGACGGCTGCGGTAGTCGTGCAGCTGGTCGTGGTCGAACACGGCCACCACCTCCGACTCCAGCTGCTCGATCAGGTGACCGGCCAGCAGCCGACCCGCCTGCCCGGCGTCCACGAAGCCGTCGAGCTGGTGCACCAGCACCGGACGATGACCGGCCAGACCGGCCAGGACGTCCTCGTGCACCGTGTAGAGCTCGCGCGGGTCCATCATGGGACCCAACCTACCCAGCCCGGGACAAGCCGGGGGATCAACCGCCGAGACGGCGACGAGCCTCCGCGATGGCGCTCATCACCCGCTTCTCCGAGACCGGCACCTTGGTCCGCAGACTCTGGGCGAACAGACTCACCCGCAGCTCCTCCAGCAGCCAGCCGATCGCGTCCAGGTCGTCGGGCAGCGGCCCGGCGGGGGCCAGGTCGCAGGCGGCGGCGTACGCGTCCTCGCAGCGACCGATCACCTCGGCCGCGCGCTGGTCCCTGGCGGGCGCGGCGATCAGTGCCGTGAGCCGCTGCTCGGCGGCCGAGACGTAGCGCGGCACGTCCACCAGGTGCTCGTAGCCGGTGGCGGCCACGAACCCGGCGAAGACCCGGTTGCCGAGCTGCTCGGACACGTCCTCGGCCGCCGCAGGTGCCACCGCCGCGGCCCGCGGCACCAGGGCGAGCGCCCGCTGCCGCAGGGTCAGGGCCTGCGCCACCACGTTGACGGTCACGCGCATCTGGTCGGCGTTGTCGGACCGTACGGTGTCGCACAGCCGCCGGAAGGTGGCCTCGTCGCGGGTGCCGTCCCCGTCCGCGCGACGGATCAGCTCGCCCACCGAGGCCAGCCGGGCGTCGGCGAGCAGGGCCGGCACCCCGGCGTACGGGCTGGCACCGAGCACGAGCTTGTCGGTGTTGGCGAGGTGCGAGATGACCCACCTGGTCGGGTCCGGGGTCTGCAGCTGGACCAGCCGGCGCAGCCCGCGCCGGTGGCTGGAGGCCTGGCGCTCGACGTTCTCGGCCACGATCAGCCCCACGGTGGTGCCCTCGTCGACCAGGGCCGGGTAGCCGACCACCCGGTGTCCGGCCCGCGTGAGCTGGACCGACGGCTCGATGGTGCCGAACACCCAGTCGGTCGCCCCCGAGCGGGTGTGCTCGGCCGCGGCCCGGCTGAGCGTCTGCTGGACCCGGGGCGCCAGCTCCTCGGCCAGGGCCGTCAGGTCCTTGCCGACGGCGACCTCGCCCCGGTCGCCGGTGATCACGAACGTGACCCGCAGATGACCGGGCACTCGGTCCAGGTCGACGTCGCCCGGTTCGACCCGTTCGCCGGTCAGCCCGCGGAGCGCCCGGCTGAGGGCCTGGGGCAATGACTCGCGTGCGCTCGCGGTGGCGGGGTGTCCGGCTGCGCCGCCCCCGGTCGGAGGGTGGTCGGCCAGCCAGCGCAGCGCCCGGCCGGCGTACCCCGGGGCCGGCACCAGGGTCTTGCGGACCGCCTTGGGCAGCGCCCGGATCATCTCGGTGACCAGCTCGGAACGCATGCCGGGGACCTGCCAGGAGAAGGGGGCCTCGTCCAGCTGGTTGAGCACCGCCAGCGGGATCTCCACGCTCACCCCGTCCCGCGGGTCGCCCGGCGAGAACCGGTAGCTGACCGCCAGGTCGTGCTCCTCGCCCTGCGCGGAGTGGACCGTCCAGTGGTCGGGGAACGCCGCCCCGCCGCCGCTCGGGTCAGCCACCACCAGGTCGTCCATGGTCAGGGTGAGCAGCTCGGGCTGCTCGTGCCGGGTGGTCTTCCACCAGCGGTCGAAGTGGGCCCCGGAGGTGATGTCGGCCGGCACCCGGGCGTCGTAGAAGTCGTAGATCACCTGGTCGTCGACCACCAGGTCGCGACGCCGGGTCCGCTCCTCCAGCTCGGCGGCCTCGGCCCGGAGCTGCTGGTTGTCGGCGAAGAAGTGGTGCCGGGTCGTCCAGCGGCCCTCGACCAGCGCCGCACGCAGGAAGATCTCCCGGGCCTCCCCCGGGTTGACCTTCGCGTACGGGACCCGCCGCCCGGCCACGATCGGGACACCGAACAGGCTGACCGTCTCCGACGCCATCACCGCCGCCTGCCGGGTCGACCAGTGCGGCTCGGCGTACGTGCGCTTGAGCACGTGGGCGCCGACCTCCTCCACCTGCGCGGCGGACACCGGGGCACCGGTCCGGGCCCAGAGCCGGGTGGTCTCGACGATCTCCCCGGCCATCACCAGCGGCGGCTGCGTCCGGGCCAACGCCGAACCCGGGTTGATGGCGAACCGGGTGCCCCGGGCGCCGATGTACTCCCGCAGCGGCGCCCGGCCACGCGGCTTGCGCTGCCCCTTGGCGGGCTCGTCCTTGAGGTCGGCCAGTCCGACCTGGGACAGCAGCCCCGTGAGGATCGCCGTGTGCACCCGCTCGATCGGCGCGGGGGCGCTGTTGCGCTGCAGCTTGAGGTCGCGGGCGATGTCGCGCAGCTGGGCGTGCAGGTCCTGCCACTCCCGGATCCGCAGGAAGTGCAGGTACTCCTGCCGGCACATCCGCCGGAACGCGTTGCCGGACAGGGATCTCTGCTGACTGCGCAGGTAGTCCCACAGCCGGAGCCAGGCCTGGAAGTCGCTGCCGTCGGGGGCGGGCGCCTCTGCCGTCGCCCCGGTGTCCGCGGCGGCCCCGGGATCGGGGTCGGCGGTCGGCAGCGGGGCCCAGAACCGCCGGTGCAGGGCCTCGGCCTTGTCGCGTTCCTCCGCGGGCCGCTCGCGCGGGTCCTGGATGGACAGACCGGAGACGATGATCATGATCTCGGCCAGGCAGCCGAGTCGCTCGCCGGCCAGCAGCATCCGACCCATCCGCGGGTCGACCGGGAGCTGGGCCAGCCGACGACCGATGCCGGTCAGCCGGGGACGCTCCCCCAGGCCGGAGGACAGGGCGCCGAGCTCGCTGAGCAGTCGCAGACCGTCGTTGATCTGGCTCCCGTCGGGGGCCTCCACGAACGGGAAGGTGGCGATGGCTCCGAGGTCCGCCGCCGTCATCTGCAGGATCACCGAGGCGAGGTTGGTCCGCAGGATCTCCGGCTCGGTGAACTCCGGCCGGGCGGCGAAGTCCTCCTCGTCGTAGAGCCGGATGCAGACCCCGGGAGCCACCCGGCCGCAGCGGCCGGCACGCTGGTTGGCCGACGCCTGGGAGACCGGCTCGATCGGCAGCCGCTGGACCTTGGTCCGGGCCGAGTAGCGCGAGATGCGGGCCGTGCCCGGGTCGACCACGTACCGGATCCCGGGCACGGTCAGCGAGGTCTCGGCCACGTTGGTGGCCAGCACGATCCGGCGGCCGGTGTGGGCACTGAACACGCGGTGCTGCTCGGCGGCGGACAACCGGGCGTAGAGCGGCAGCACCTCGGTGCGCCGCAGGTCCATCGCCGTGATGGCGTCGGCGGCATCACGGATCTCCCGCTCGCCGGAGCAGAAGACCAGGATGTCGCCGTCCCCCAGCGTGCTCAGCTCGGTGATCGCCGCGCAGATGCCGCCGACCTGGTCGGCCTCCCCGTCGACCAGGACCGGCCGGTAGCGGATCTCCACCGGGTAGGTGCGGCCGGACACCTCGATGATCGGCGCGCTCGTGCCGTCGGCGTCGGCGAAGTGGGCGGCGAACCGGTCGGTGTCGATCGTGGCGGAGGTGATGATGATCTTGAGATCGGGGCGCCGGGAGGTGAGCACCTTGAGGTAGCCGAGCAGGAAGTCGATGTTGAGGCTCCGCTCGTGAGCCTCGTCGATGATGATCGTGTCGTAGCGACGGAGATCACGGTCGTGACCGATCTCGGCCAGCAGCACCCCGTCGGTCATGATCTTGACCCGGGTCTCGGCCGAGGCCTTGCGGGTGAACCGGACCTGGTAGCCGATCAGGTCGCCCAGCGAGCTCTTCAGCTCCTCGGCCACCCGCTCGGCCACGCTGCGGGCGGCGATCCGGCGGGGCTGGGTGTGCCCGATGGCCCGGCGTCCGAGCTCGAGGCAGATCTTGGGGATCTGGGTGGTCTTGCCCGAACCCGTCTCGCCTGCGATCACCACCACCTGGTGCTCGGCGATGGCCCGGGCGATCTCGGAGCGCCACAGGCTGATCGGCAGCGCCGGATCGTACGTGATCGGGTGCGCCAGTCCGGGGACGTCGACGCTGATCAGCTCGGGCGCGGACATTCCGACCATGCTAGTCCGGCCCGAGCCGAGGTCAGCGCGGGAGCAGCCGACGCCCCGTCAGCCGGTCCAGCGGCACCGCCACGAACAGGGTCCTTGGGCCCTCCGCCCACGGCGTCGGCGCGTCCCACCCCAGCCGGGACAGCTCCGCCTCGGTGAGCAGCGCCGCGGTGCCGGTGACCACGACGCTCCAGCCCGCCTCCAGGAAGTCGTCGATGTCGTCGACCTCGAACGCCACCGGGGTGTCCACGGCACGGGACACCTCGCCGTGGGCGAGGGTCCGGAAGACCAGCCGGTCCTCGGTCAGGGCGTAGTTCATCGGCATGATCATCGGCGCCCCGTCGCGGACCAGGGCCAGCCGACCGACCTTCTTCGCCTCGAGCAGGCGACGGCACTCCACGGGATCCAGCTCGGCCACCGTGGCCCCCCGCGACATGGCCAGCCAGTAGTCCTCGTACGTGGTCATCGTCGGTCCTACCGCAGCCAGGGGTTCGCGGCCACGACGTCCCGGCCGGCCCACCAGCGGCCCAGACCCCAGGTGGCACCCGCGCCGGT
>JBMDXL010000710.1:0-1661 GCA_048594465.1 Microlunatus sp.
AGACGGGCGAGCGGGCCATCCTGGCCGGCCACTTCATCAAGCGCATCGTCGGCCTCAACACCCACGACTCGTCCGACATCTTCAACCTCATCCAGCGGCACGTCACCCGGCTGGAGAACACCGTCCGCTGGACCTGGTCGCCGGGTGACCTGGCGATCTGGGACAACCGGGCCACCGAGCACTACGGCGTCGACGACTACGGCACCCAGAAGCGCGTCCTGCACCGCATCACGCTGGCCGGCGACGTGCCGGTGAGTGTCGACGGCGTCACCTCGACGCCGCGCAAGGGCGACGCCTCGGCGTTCTCCTCCCTGGCCTGACCCACGCGGTCAACCCCTCACCCGGTCGGCTCCTCAGCCGGCCGGTCCCGACTCCGCGGGTCCGGCACCCGCGGAGTCGGGCTCCGGCCTGCCCGGAAGCGACTCCTCCTCGGTCCGGCCGTCCGCGCCCGACCCACTTCGTCCTCGACCGGTGCCGTGCGCCCGGATCCTGTTCTCGGAAAGAGATCTTCCATGCCCAGCCCCACCCGCCCCCTGTCGCCCGCCGTCAGCCGTCGGACCCTGCTGCAGGGGTTCACCGCCCTCGGCGTCGGCGCCTCCTTGTTCGGTGCCGCCGGCTGCGAGTCGGCGGTCAGTCAGGCCAGCGCCGCCGGCGAGGCCGGCACGCCCCAGCGGGGCGGCACGATCAAGGCCGGCATCGCCCAGGACGTGATCCCCGGCAACTTCCTGACCAACTCCAACACCGGCATCACGGTGATCATCGGGCTCGCCTACGACTTCCTGATCCGCTATCCCAACGACAAGGTCGAGCCGACCCCGGCGCTGGCCACCGCCTGGAGGCTCGCCGAGGACGGCCTCTCCCTCACGTTGGACCTGCGCGACGACGTCACCTTCCACTCGGGCCGCGCGTTCACCTCCAAGGACGTCGAGTTCTCGATCAAGACCTACGCCGATCCCCTGTGGACGGCGCAGCTGCGCAGCACGGCGGCCGCGATCACCTCGTTCGACACCACCGAGGAGCACGCGATCACCCTCGGCTTCGCGCACCCGCTGAGCAACGTCTTCGATCTGCTCGACACCGTGCCGATCCTGGACTCGGAGTCCATCGACGAGCTGCGGACCGGTGCGAAGTTCGTCGGCACCGGACCCTTCCGAGTGACCGGCTGGCAGCCGAACACCTCGATCGGCTTCGCCCGGAACGAGAAGTACTGGGTGCCCGAGCGACCGTACGCCGATGCGGTCGACGTCACGATCATCCCGGACCCCAAGGCGCTGCTGGCCGCGCTGAAGTCCGGACAGGTGCACTTCGCCAACGGTCTCAGCAGCCTGGACGTGGAGAACCTGACCAAGGGCGACGGCTTCACCAAGATCCGGCTCGAGGGTGCCGAGAAGCAGCTCTACGTCGGCTCGAACGTGACGGCGAAGCCGCTCGACGACGTCCGGGTCCGGCAGGCCATCGCGTACGCGGTGGACAAGGAACGCGTGGTCTCCGAGGTGGTGCGCGGGGCGGGTTACACCGCCAGCCTCCCGTGGCCGAAGTACTCCGCCGCCTACGACGAGGCCGCCAACGCCACCTACGGGCGCGACGTGGCCAAGGCCAAGGCGCTGCTGGCCGAGGTGGGCACCATCCCGACGCTGCCCCTGACCTACCAGACGGGACCG
>JBMDXL010000711.1:0-2838 GCA_048594465.1 Microlunatus sp.
GGAGGGCGCGCACGCCCACCAGGCCGTCGTGGTGGGCGACGAGGTGCTCTGCTGCGACCTCGGCGGTGACCAGATCTTCCGGCTGCGGCTGACCGCAGACGGTCTGCTGCTCGCGGCCGGCGACCCGATCCGGTTGCCGGCCGGTTCCGGCCCGCGGCACCTGGTGCTCGCCCACGACCACCTGGTGGTGGCCTGCGAGCTGAGCGGCGAGCTGTGGCTGCTGGTCCGGGACGGCGACGGCTGGCGTCCTGCCGACAGCGTGGCCACCTCCACCCGCGACGGCCACGTCCAGCCCTCCGGCATCGCCACCGACGGCAGCCGCGTCTACGTGGCCAACCGCGGCGTGGACACCATCGGCGTGGTCGACCTCGACATCGCCGCCCACACCCTGACCCCCGTCGCCGAGTTCGACTGCGGTGGCGCCTGGCCGCGGGACATCACCTTGGACGGCGGCCTGCTGTGGGTCTCCCTCCAGAACAGCGACACCCTGGCCGTGTTCGAGGTCAGCCCGATGCCGCCGGTCAGCCCGCCCGTGATCGTGAACGTCCCCAGCCCGACCGGGGTCGTCCTGGTCCACGACGACCAGGCGGGCGTCGACGAGGAGGCGCCCGCATGAGCGTGGTCGAGCTGCGCGGCGGCGGGCAGGTGCTGCCCATCACCCGCTGGGGCACCCCGGTGATGCACGCCCCCACCCGGCAGGTCACGAGCTTCGACGACCGCCTGCACGAGCTGGTCCGGGACATGTTCGCGACCATGGAGGCGGCGCAGGGGGTCGGGCTGGCGGCCAACCAGGTGGGGGTCGATCTGGCGGTCTTCGTCTTCGACTGCCCCGACGACGACCACCGTCGTCACGTCGGCGTCATCTGCAACCCGGTGGTGACCCTGCCCGAGGGCAAGGACCGGCACCTGGACAAGGCCGAGGAGGGCTGCCTGTCGCTGCCCGGCGCGTACGGCGAGCTGGCCCGTCCCGACCACGCCGTCTGCCGCGGGCTGGACGCGTACGGCGACGAGGTCGAGGTGGTCGGCACCGGGCTGCTCGCCCGCTGCCTGCAGCACGAGACGGACCACCTCAACGGCACGGTCTTCGGCGACCGACTCGCCGGGCGGGCGCGCAAGAAGCTCTACCAGCGGCACGAGGAGCTGGCCGAGCTCTACCCCGACGACTGGCCGGTCTCCCCCAAGCTGCCGTCGGAGGACGACGAGGACGACGAGCCGGACGAGCACTGAGGGTGGCGGGTCAGCCGCCCAGCACGTAGCAGGCCACCGCGGAGGCAGCGGCCACGTTCAGCGAGTCGATGCCGGCGCGCATCGGGATGACGGCGCGGACGTCCGCTCCGACGGTCCAGCGCTGCGACAGCCCGGCTCCCTCCGTGCCCAGCAGGATGGCGACCTTGCCGGGCTCCGCCCGGAAGCGCTCGGCCACCTCGGCGAGGTCCACCGCGTCGTCGGCCAGCGTCAGGGCCACGGTGGTGAAACCTGCCGCCCGCAGCAGGTCGGGAGTTCCCGCCCAGTCGGTCAGCCGGGCCCAGGGCAGGCTGAACACCGCACCCATGCTCACCTTCACCGACCGCCGGTAGAGAGGGTCGGCCGCCCTCGGAGCCAGCAGCGCCCCGTCCCAGCCGAGGGCGGCGGCGTTGCGCAGCACGGCGCCGACGTTGGTGTGGTCGACCACGTCCTCGATCACCACCAGCCGGTTCGCCCCCAGCAGGTCGTCGACACTGTGCCGGACCTCCCGGTGCAACGAGGCCAGCGCCCCGCGGTGCACGTGGAAACCGGTCACCTCCTCCGCCAGCGACTCCGCCACCAGGTAGACGGGAACCTCCGGCCAGCGGTCCAGCACGTCGGCGAGCCCGGCCAGCCAGCGCTCGGCCAGCAGGAAGGACCGGGGTCGGTAGCCGGCCTCCACCGCCCGGCGGATGACCTTCTCCCCCTCGGCGATGAACAGGCCGTGGGCCGACTCCAGGTGCCGTCGCAGCGAGGTGTCGCGCAGCCGGACGTAGTCGGCGAGCCGCGGGTCGTCCGCGTCCTCCACCCGCGTCGGTTCCGGACGGGCAGACGGCTGACTCACGCAGCCATGGTGACGCAGATCAGCACCCGGCTGCATCCGCTCTCGGCTCCGTCAAGTTCTCAGCCTTGCTTCACCCCAGAGCAAGGTTCTAGACTTGACGTATGCCGTACGTGCTCACCATCGACCAGATCGGATCACGACGGCTGCCGGACCGGGTGACCGCCACCATCGCGGCGTTGACCGACGAGCTCCCGGGGGTGCCGGTCACCCGGACCGTCGGCGACGAGTTCCAGCTCCTGGTGGCCTCGTCGGCACTGTCGGTGGTGACCGTCATCCTGAGGCTCATGCGAGACGGCGGGTGGCACGTGGGGGTGGGGATCGGCGCGGTGGACGAACCGACCCCGGTCGATCTGCGTGAGGCCCGGGGCCCCGCCTTCGTGGCCGCCCGGCGGGCCGTGGAGGAGGCCAAGGAGCGCAGCGAGCACCTGCGGGTCGTGGCCACCGCCCCGGCCGAGACCGCGGGCCACGAGGCCGAGGTCGTGCTCGATCTGCTGCTGAGTCTGCGGGGCCGCCGCAGCGCGGCCGGTTGGGCAGCGGCCGACCTGGCCGAGGACGGTCTCACGCAGGCCGACATCGGCGACCGTCTCGGGGTCACCCGCCAGGCGGTGCAGCAACGGCTGCGGACCGCCCAGTGGGCCCTGGACATCGCAGCCCGGCCGGTCGCCGCCGGCCTGCTCGAACGGGCCGAGATCCTGACGGGGTCGGACCGGTGACCGCGGCCACCACCTCGGTGCTGGTCGGGTGGCTGCTGGCCACGGCCCTGGCCACCT
>JBMDXL010000712.1:0-7211 GCA_048594465.1 Microlunatus sp.
CGTCCTGGGCGCCGACCTGACCGTCGTGGTGCTTGCCCTCCAAGCGGATCACGTGCAGCACGGCGTTGATCAGGGCCAGGTGGGTGAAGGCCTGCGGGAAGTTGCCCAGGTGCTGACCGGTGTGGACGTCGATCTCCTCGCCGTACAGGTTCAGCGGACCGGCGAACGAGAGCAGCTTGGCGCACAGCTTGCGGGCCCGGTGGTACTCCCCGCTCTCGCACAGGGCCGACACCAGCCAGAAGGAGCAGATGGTGAACGACCCCTCCTCGCCGGTGAAGCCGTCGTCGGTCTCCTCCACCTTGTAGCGCAGCACCAGCCCGTGCACGGTGAGCTCGTCGGCGATGGCCAGCACCGTGGCCCGGATCCGCGGGTCGTCGGCCGGGAGGAAGCGGACCAGCGGGGCCAGCAGCAGCGAGGCGTCCAGGGCGGTCGTGCCGTAGTACTGGGTCAGCACCCCCCGGTCGTCCACCCCGTGGGCCAGGATGTCGTCCTTGATCTCCGCGGCGGCCAGCTCCCACTCGGCGGCCTTGGCGTCCTCGCCACTCATCCGAGCCAGCTTCGCCCCGCGGTCGACGGCGACCCAGCACATGATCTTGGACGACGTGAAGTGCTTCAGCTCGCCGCGCACCTCCCAGATCCCGGCGTCGGGCTCCCGCCAGTGCTTCAGCGCCTCCGCCACCTGCTTGTCGAGGATGGGCCAGATCCGCCCGTCGACGTGCTCGGCGGCCTTGACGTGCAGGTAGACCGAGTCGAGCAGCGCGCCCCAGACGTCGTGCTGCTGCTGCGCGTACGCGGCGTTGCCGACCCGGACCGGCCGTGAGCCGGCGTAACCGGCCAGGTGGTCCAGCTCGTACTCGGTCAGCTCCCGCTCCCCGGCGATGCCGTACATGATCTGCAGGTGGTCGTCCCGCTCGGCCACGTCGGCGATGAACGAGAAGAAGTCCAGCGCCTCCCAGTCGAAGCCGATCGAGTACAGCCCCCAGAGGGCGAAGGTGGCGTCCCGGATCCAGGTGTAGCGGTAGTCGTAGTTGCGGCTCCCACCGGGCGTCTCGGGCAGCGATGTCGTGCCGGCCGCCGCGATCGCCCCCGTGGGGGCGTACGTCAGCCCCTTCAGGGTCAGGGCGCTGCGCTGCAGGTAGGTCCGCCACGGGTGGTCGGGGAAGTGACCGCGGGCCAGCCAGTGCTGCCAGTGGTGAGCGGTCCAGACCTGGCGGGCGTACGCGTCGGCGTAGGTCAGGGGCGGTTCCTTGCTGCCCCAGGACAGCGCGACGAAGCGCGTGTCGCCCTCTTTGAGCAGGGTCCGGGCGCTGGCCTGACCGCCCTCGAACCCCAGCCGCAGGTCCGAGGTCAGGGTCAGCGTCAGGTCGACGCCCTCGGCGGTGGCCCGGCCCTGGTGGTAGCCGTGCTCGGTGTAGTCCCAGTGCGCCGTGCGGCGGCCGTAGTCGAAGACCGGCTCGCAGTCCATCACCAGCTGGACCTCACCGGAGACGCACCGGACCGTCCGCAGCAGGATGTGCTCGGCGTCGTAGTCGTTCGGGGTCCGGCGGTGTGTCGCCGACCGGGTCTCCTCGTGCCGCCAGGGCCCCATCAGCAGCGTGTCGCGGACCACGATCCAGCCGGTGCCGGTCCCCCAGCTGGTCTCGATGATCATCGTGCCGGGCAGGTAGCGGACGTCGGCGGGCACCTCCACCTCGACCGGGGAGATCCGGAACGAGCCCGCGTGCGGGCCCAGCATCCGACCGAAGACGCTGCCGGAGTCGAACCGCGGGACGCACATCCAGTCGATCGAACCACCCGGAGCGAGCAGGGCGCAGACCTCACCGTCGCTGAGGAAGCCGTAGTCTCCGATGGGGACCGACCGGACGCGGTGGGACGGACTCGCGTGCTGGTGGTCGATCGCCTTGCTGCTCGCCATGGTGGAAGCATCGTCGTCGCGGGAAACCGGACGCAAGGGGGGTAGTGGGTCAGTCGTGTCACGATAGGCGCTGCATGATTCGCACGAGAAACCCGGGGTGGTTGCACCGGGGGAGGACGAGATGAGCGGGAACGCAAGCTTTCGACTGGGCAACACCTCGGTTCTGTCGGTCTGCGCGGTCGAGGCACCGATCGTGATGCCGTCGAGCGCCTTCGACGAGCAGCTGTCCGCGGCCTACGACCGGGTCGGCCTGCTGCCGGGCATGCTGGTGAAGCTGGCCGGGGTCCGGGAGCGGCGGTGGTGGCCCGAGGACGTCAGCTTCGCCGACGGCGCGGCGATGGCCGGCGCCAAGGCCCTGGCCGAGGCGGGCATCCAGCCCGAGCAGGTCGGCGTGATGATCAACACCTCCGTCTCCCGGGAGCACCTCGAGCCCTCCACGGCCGTGGCGGTCCACCACCAGCTGGGTCTGCCCACCAGCTGCCTCAACTTCGACCTGGCCAACGCCTGCCTCGGCTTCGTCAACGGCATCCAGCTCGCCGGCATGATGATCGACTCCGGCCAGGCCGACTACGCGCTGATCGTGAACGCGGAGGGTTGCCGGCACACCCAGGAGGTGACGATCGACCGGCTCCAGGAGCCCGACGCCACCGCCGAGGACATCAAGTCCCAGTTCGCCACCCTCACCCTCGGCTCCGGCTCGGCCGCGATGGTGCTGGGTCGCGCCGACGCCCACCCCGAGGGCCACCGCGTGGTCGGCGGGGTGAGCCGGGCCGGCACCGAGCACCACGACCTGTGCGTCGGGGACCTGGAGCGGATGCGGACCGACAGCAAGAAGCTGTTCGAGCACGGCATCGCCCTGGCCATGGACACCTGGAACGACGCCCACGAGGAGTTCGGCTGGACCGGCGAGATCGACTGGTTCGTGGCCCACCAGACCTCCACGGTGCATCTCCGGGCGATGGCCAACGCGCTGGGCGTCGACCCCGAGCGCTTCCCGGTGACGGTGGAGACGTACGGGAACATGGGCCCGGCCGCCGTGCCGTTCACCCTGGCCAAGAACACCGACCGGATGCGGGCCGGTGAGCGGATCCTGCTGCTGGGCATCGGCTCGGGGTTGAACACCTCGTTCGCCGAGATCGTCTGGTGAGGGCGCACACCCTCGACCTGGCTTCACTGACCGCGGGCGAGCTGCCCGGCCTCGACCCCGCGTGGTCGCGCCGGCTCGAGGTGCCCGACGCCGACGGCGTCCCGCGGACCTGGCACCTGCTGGAGGCCACGGCCGGACCCGAGCCCGTCGGCACGATGCTCTGCCTGCACGGCAACCCGACCTGGTCCTACCTGTGGCGCCGGTTCCTGGCCGCCGCCCCGCCCGGGTGGCGGGTGATCGCCCCCGACCAGCTCGGGATGGGCTGGTCGGAACGGCTGGAGCGCCCCCGCACGCTGGCCCAGCGGATCGACGACCTCGACCGGTTGACCGAAGCCCTGGCGATCACCGGCCCGGTCGTCGCCGTGGCCCACGACTGGGGCGGACCGGTGCTGCTGGGCTGGGCCGAACGCCACCGCGAGCTGCTGGCCGGTGTGGTCCTCACCAACACCGGGGTCTCGCTGCCCGTCGACACCGCCCCACCGGGCCTGATCCGACTGGCCCGCTCCGGACCGTTGCTGGAGACCGTCTGCGCGCGAACGCCGGCGTTCGTCCGGGCCACCACCGCCCTGTCCCGCCCCGCGCTCCCCCGGCCCGTCCGCGACGCCTTCGCCGGCCCGTACGCGCTGCCGGTCCGCCGGCACGCCGTCCGGGACTTCGTGGCCGACATCCCGCTGGAGTCGGGCCACCCCAGCCGGCCGACCCTGGACGCCGTGGTCGAGGGGCTCGACACCCTGACCGACCTGCCGGCGCTGCTGGTCTGGGGACCGCGCGACCCGGTCTTCTCCATCCGCTACCTGCACGACCTGCGCCGACGGCTCCCCCGCGCCGACGTGCAGCTCTACCCCCGGGCCTCCCACCTGGTGGTGGAGGACGCGCCGCAGGCCGCGACCGACGTCTGGGACTGGATCGACGCCGCCGTCGTCCCCGGGCTCCGGGCCGCCGACAGCCCGCCCCCGACGCGAGGGACGAGCGACCCACCCGGGTCTGCCGCCGCCGGGTCCGCGACCACCGACCCGACCCCCGCCGTGCCCGCTCCCCCGCTCTGGCAGGGCCTGCTCGACCGGGCCGGTGACGCCGAGACCGCCATCGCCGAGCTGGGGGACGGGGCCGCGGCACCGATCAGCTTCGCCGACCTGGAACGCCGGATCGCCGATCTGGCCGTCGGGCTGGACCGGGCCGGGGTGCGTCCGGGTCAGCGGGTGGCTCTGCTGGTGCGCCCCGGCATCGAGCTGACGGTGGCCGTCTACGCCTGCTGGCGGCTCGGGGCCGCCATCGTGGTGGCCGACGCGGGCCTGGGTCTGCGGAACCTGGGCCGCGCCCTGCGCAGCGCCGATCCCGACCACCTGATCGCCGTCCCGGCCGGGCTGGCGGCCGCCGCTGCGCTCCGGGTGCCGGGGGCACGGATCCTGGCCGGGTCGCTTCCCACGGTCGTGCGTCGGCGGCTCCGGGTGACCCACTCGTTGACCGAGCTGGGGGCGATCGGCGCGACCCGTGGACACGGTGCCGCCTCGTTCCCGTCATCGGGCTCCAGCCAGCACGACGATCAGCTCCCGGCGTCGGAGGACGAGGCCGCCGTCCTGTTCACCTCGGGGGCGACCGGGCCCGCCAAGGGCGTCGTCTACCGCCATCGGCAGCTGCGGGCCCAGCTCGACCTGGTCCGGGCGGCGGCCGACCTGGCCCCCGGAGCCCGGTTGGTGGCCGCGTTCCCGCCGTTCGCTCTCTACGGCCCGGCCCTGGGCGCGGCGGCGGCGGTCCCGGACATGGACCCGACCAGGCCGGCCACGCTCACCGCCACCGCGCTGGCCGAGGCCGTCGCCGCCGTCCGGGCGACCGTCGTCTTCGCCTCCCCGGCAGCCCTGCGCAACGTGGCCGCCACGGCCGACGCGCTGACCCCGGGCCTGCGGGAGCACCTCGGCGGCGTCAGCACCGTGCTCTCGGCCGGCGCCCCGGTCCCGGTGGCGCTGCTGCGGGAGATCCAGCTGCTGCTGCCGGGCGCCACGCTGCACACCCCGTACGGCATGACCGAGGCCCTGCCCGCGACCGACGTCACCCTGACCGAGATCGAGCAGGCGCTGACCGACGTCGGTCCGGCGGCGGAGGGGGTCTGCGTGGGGCGGCCGCTGCCGGGTGTCCGCCTGGCCGTGGCGCCGCTCGACCGCACCGGCACGCCGAGCGTCATCCTGGGCGCCGAGCCCGGGGTGACCGGCGAGATCTGCGTCTCCGGACCGCACGTCAAGGACCGCTACGACCGGCTGTGGAGCACCCAGCGACGCAGCGCCGACCCGCCCGGCTGGCACCGGACCGGGGACGTGGGCCACACCGACGACCAGGGTCGGCTCTGGGTGGAGGGTCGACTGGTGCACGTGATCACCGGTCCCGACGGACCCGTCACCCCGGTCGGGATCGAGCAGCGGGTCGAGACCGTCCCGGCCGTGGCGCTGGCCGCCGCCGTCGGGGTCGGACCCGCCGGCACCCAGCAGACCGTGGTGGTGCTGGAGGCCCTCGACCACCACCCCGGGCCTCTGGCCCCGACGCCGCTGGCCCCGGCCCGACTGGCCGCCGAGGTCCGGGCGGCCGCCGGCACACCGGTGGCCGCCGTGCTGGTCACCGACCGGCTGCCGGTCGACATCCGGCACGCCTCCAAGATCGACCGCACCCGGGTGGCCCGCTGGGCCGAGCACGTGCTGGCCGGCGGCCGGACCCGCGGCCGGTCCCGCCGACCGTGAGCGACACCGCCGGTCGGCGGATCCTGGTCACCGGCGGCCGCAGCCTCCTCGGCAGGACCCTGGCCCGGCTGCTGGCCGACCGCGGCGACCGGGTCACCCTGCTGCAGCGCCGGCCGGCCGGACTGGGGCTGCCCGAGGTGCGCGGCGACGTCGCCGACCGGACCGTGGTGCGTCGCGCGGTGGCCGGCTGCGACACCGTCGTCCACCTGGCCGCCCAGGTCGGCGTCGGCGGGCGCTGGGCCGACTTCCTGCGCACCAACGTCACCGGCACCGACACCGTCGTCCAGGCCTGCCGGGACCTGGGCGTACCGCGTCTGGTGCACGTGTCCTCGCCGTCGGTGGCCCACGGCGGGTCGTCGCTGGTCGGGGTCGGGGCGGACGCGGCGGACCCCGGGCACGCCCGCGGTCACGACGCCCGCAGCAAGGCGATGGCCGAGCTGCTGGCGCTGGCGGCCGACGGCACCGAGCTGCGCGTGCTGGCCCTCCGGCCGCACCTGGTCTGGGGACCCGGGGACACCCAGCTGGTGGCCCGGATCGTCGAGCGGGCCCGACGCGGGACGCTGCCGATCCTCGGGTCGGGGGCGGCCCTGGTCGACACCACGTACGTGGACAACGCGGCCGAGGCGCTCCGGGCCGCGGTGGACCGGGTCCAGGACGTCCACGGTCGCGCCCTGGTGGTCAGCAACGCCGAGCCGCGCCCGATCGGCGAGCTGATCGCCGCCATCGCGTCGGCGGGCGGGGCCCCGCCGCCGACGCGGCACCTGCCGCCCGCGGTGGGCACCGCGGGCGGGGCGGCCGTCGAGGCCCGCTGGGCGGTGCGCCGGGTGGTCGGTCGGCCACCCGCCGCCGACCCGCCGATGACCCGGTTCCTGGCCGAGCAGCTGAGCACGGCGCACTGTGTCGACCAGCGCGAGACCCAGCTGCTGCTCGGCTGGCGGCCGACGGTGGATCTCGACACCGGCTTCGCCCGGCTCGCGGGGGCGTCGACCTGACAGAATGCGGCGTGGCGGCGGCGGGCCGTCCGGCCGCGAGAGGACCCTGATGAGCACCGGAGACTGGATCGCGATCGCCATCAGCGTGGCGCACGCGGTGATCTGCGTGGTGGCCGCGATCTACATCGCGGCGAACCGGAAGCCGTCCTCGGCCATCGCCTGGATCATGGCCATCGTCTTCATCCCGTACGTCGGGATCCTGTTCTTCCTGCTGATCGGCAACTGGCGACTCCCCCAGCACCGCCGCGACAAGCAGGCCCACGTGTCGAAGATCTTCCTCGAGCGGACCCAGGGTCTGCACCTGGCCAGCCACCCGGACAAGTGGCCGGACTGGCTGGCGACGGTGGTGACCCTGAACCGCAACCTGGGCGCGCTGCCCATGGTCGGCAACAACACCGCCCACCTGCTGCCGGACTACCGGGGCTCCATCC
>JBMDXL010000713.1:0-3486 GCA_048594465.1 Microlunatus sp.
CGTCGACCCCGCGGACGTCGCCGTCGATGACCTTGCGTCAAAGTCTCCCCGACTGAGGTGTTCGCCGGCGTGTCGCGCCCGATCACGGCCGATCGGGGAGAGTTTGACGCAGGACGATCGGCGTCCACCGACTCCCGCACCCCGGCCAGAACACCCTCTCCTCGCCCGGCCGGGGCCGTCGCGCACCTGCGTCAGCGCAGGTCGTTCACACTCCGCAGCACCGGGGCGACCGTCAGGGCGACCTCGTCCAGACCGGAACCGGTCACCGTGAACGAGTGCTCGGCGCCGGCCGGCAGCGTGACCAGGCCCGAGTCCACCCTGGCCGCAGCGTCCAGCCGGTCCGGGAACAGAGCTGCGTCCTTGACGAGAGCCTTCGCCGCCAGCCGGACCTGATAGCCACCCGGGACCGGCAGCACGTCGACCTGGTACGCCTCGTCCGGTCCGACGAGCCGCAGGGCGGTGTCCTCGACGAAGTAGCCGAACGCGGTCACCGGGGCGTCCCCGAGCACCTCGGCGTGCAGGAACTCCCCGGCTGCGTCGTCGGCGGTCAGGATGTCGGCGTCCAGGGCCACCGTGATCGCCGCCCGGGCGTCCAGGTGCACCGGCAGCCGCTGCTCGGCCAGCACCGGCGACCCCACCCCGGTGCCCCGGCGCGTGATCACCAGCTCGCCGGTCCAGGCGTCCGCCGCGTCGGTGTGGGCGACCAGCGCCAGCACCTCCGCGCCGGTCCCGTCGAGGTTCTCGGGGTCGGTGCGGGGCTGGAAGGTCAGCAGCCGGTCGGCGTACACCCGCTTCAGCGCGTGCCACAGCGGCTTGCGGATGCCGGCGTGGTCGACGGCGGCCCAGGAGACGACCGGCCAGTTGTCGTTCAGCTGCCAGACGATGGCGCCGGTGTTGCGCGGGTACAGGCTGCGGAAGTGCTCGATCCCGTACGCCACCGCGCGGGCCTGGTTGAGCGAGGTCAGCCAGTGCCAGTCGTCCATGTTCGCGCCGCCGTCGGTTCCCCAGGCGGGCAGGTGATCCCCCAGACCCCTCTCCAGCTTGAGGTTCCCCAGGTGGGCCTTCTGGTGGACGAGCATCTGCCGGCCGTACGGGTCGGCCGGTTGATCATGGACCACCGAGAACAGCGTGGACCACGCGGCCGGGCCCTGGAAGCCGAACTCGGAGACGAAGCGGGCCGGGTAGTCGCGGTAGTGGCTGTAGTCGAGCTCGTTCCAGACGTCCCAGATGTGCATCGTGCCGCTGCGGGGGTCATTGGGGTGGTGGTAGTCGGCGTAGGAGAACGGGCTGCCCGGCGAGTACGGGGTCCGCGGGTCCAGCTCGGCGACGATCGCGGGCAGCAGGTCGGTGTAGTAGCCGTTGCCCCAGGTCCGACCGGCCAGCTCCTGACGCCAGCCCCACTCGACGTAGCCCCACAGGTTCTCGTTGTTGCCGTTCCAGACGACCAGACTCGGCCGGGACGCGAGCCGGGTGACGGCCTCCCGGGCCTCGGCGACCACCTCGCTGCGCAGCGGCTCCTCCTCGCTGTACGCCGCGCAGGCGAACAGGAAGTCCTGCCAGACCAGCACCCCGAGCTCGTCGCAGACGTCGTAGAAGTCGTCGCTCTCGTAGATCCCGCCGCCCCAGATCCGCAGCAGGTTGGCCCCGGCGCCGACCGCCTCGCCGATCGAGCTGCGGTAGCTGTCCGGCGTGAGCCGGGTGAGGAGCGCGTCGTCGGGGATCCAGTTGAAGCCCCGGACGTAGATCGGGGTGCCGTTGACCACCAGCGAGAAGCCGGTGCCGTACGCGTCCGGGGTGGTCACCAGCTCGGCGGTGCGGAAACCGACGGCGGCGGCGTAGGACTGACCGGCCACCTCGACACGCACGTCGTAGCGGGTCGGGGCGCCGTAGCCGCGCGGCCACCACAGCTCCACGTCGGCGACGGTCTGCTCGACCACCACCGATGTCTGCCCCGGGGCGACGCTGACCCGCTCGGTGGCGCCGGCCAGGCTGACGACGAGCTCGGCCGCGTCGGCGGAGTCGTCCGCCCACTCCAGCTCGACGTGGCTCTGCAACCGTCCGGCGGTGCCGTCGACCAGGGCCAGCGGGCGCACCGACCCGAGCCGGACACCGCTCCACGACTCGATCCCGACCGACCGCCACACACCGACGCCCGCGAGGTCGGGACCCCAGTCCCAGCCGTAGCCCGCAGCCATCTTGCGGATCGCGTTGAACGGGTGCGCGTACGCGCGCGGTCGGTCGCCCAGCTCGGTGGACCACCGCTGCGCACCGGTGACCGGACCCTCGAACCGCACCTGCAGGGTGTTGACGCCCTCGACCAGGACGTCGGTGACGTCGAAGCGGTGGCTGCGGTGCTGGTTGGCCGTCCGGCCGATCTCGGCGCCGTTCAGCACGATCGCGGCCAGGGTGTCGAGACCGGCGAACACCAGGTCGTGCCGCTGCTCGTCGCCACGGGCGAAGGTGAAGGACGTCGCGTACGACCAGTCGGTCGACCCGATCCAGTGCAGCCGGTCCTCGTGGTCGGCGTCGAAGGGGTCGGGGATCAGCCCCGCCGCCAGCAGGTCGGCGTAGACCTCTCCGGGCACGGTGGCCGGCACGGGAGCGGCGGCCACGGCGCTCCAGTCCGCCGGCACCTCCGACAGCGGACGCACGTGCCAGTCGACCCCCGCGGGGGAGTCGGCGGTGTCCAGGGAGAGAAGGCGGAAGGAGCTGGTGGAGGGGGCGGTCGTCACGACCCCTGAATCTACTTGACCGGTTAAGTAGCGACAAGACGGGCGGGAGGTGAACTGGCTCCGGCCGGTTGTTACTCGCCAGTAGGGTGCAGGGCTATCGTGGGGGCGTGAGCGCGTTCGACGAGATCTACACCCCCACCGAGGAGCACCGGGCGTTCCGGGCCGCGGTGCGCGAGGTCTGCGACGAGAAGGTCGCCCCGCACGCAGCGGAGGCCGACGAGCTGGGCGAGTTCCCCAAGGCCTCCTTCGAGGCGCTGCGGGCCGCCGACTTCCACGCCCCGCACGTGCCCGAGGAGTACGGCGGGGTCGGCGGGGACGCCCTGGCCGTGGTCATCGTGATCGAGGAGATCGCCCGCGCGTGCGCGTCGTCCTCGCTGATCCCCGCGGTGAACAAGCTGGCCTCGCTGCCCTGGCTGCTGGCCGGGTCCGACGAGCTCAAGCAGCGCTACCTGCCGGCTCTGGCCAGTGGCGAGGCGATGGCGTCGTACTGCCTGTCCGAGCCCGAGGCGGGCTCCGACGCCGCCGGGATGACCACGAAGGCGGTGCGGGACGGCGACGACTGGGTGCTGGACGGCACCAAGCGCTGGATCACCAACGCCGGTGTCTCCGACTTCTACACGGTCTTCGCGGTCACCGACCCCGCGCAGCGGTCGCGGGGGATCAGCGCCTTCGTGGTGGAGAAGTCTGACGAGGGCGTGTCGTTCGGAGCCCCGGAGAAGAAGCTCGGGATCAAGGGCTCGCCGACCCGTGAGGT
>JBMDXL010000714.1:0-9910 GCA_048594465.1 Microlunatus sp.
CCGCCCCCGTGTTCGCCTGCTCCTCAGGCGTCCCGTACGCGGTGTAGAACAGCTGTGCGTCCCGGCTGTCGCCGGTCAACCGCACGTCGGTGATGGTCACGAACCCCAGCCGCGGATCCTTGATCCGCCGCTTCAGCATCTCCGCCGCGATCACCTTGATGTCCTCAGCGAGCTTCAACACCCGTGGCGAAACCATCGTCCTTCTCCTTCTCCACCAGGCCCGCAGGGCCCGGTCTCAGTTCCTTGCTCCAACAGGTCGTACGAGACCCCAACCCCGCTGATCGGCACCGACCCAGGGCGGCCCTCCCGCGGACGTACGAGGACCCCGAGCCGACCAGCGGCCCGGGGTCTCGTACGACCATTCTCAGCTCCGCGCTTTTTCGCGCATCTCGTAGGTCTCGACCACGTCACCGATGCGGATGTCGGAGTAGTTGTTGAGCGTCAGACCGCACTCGTAACCCTCCCGCACCTCGGTGGCGTCGTCCTTCTCCCGGCGCAGCGACGCGATGCTGGTGTCGGAGATGACCACGCCCTCACGCAGCAGCCGCGCCTTGGCGTTGCGCCGCATGATGCCGCTGGTCACCATGCAACCCGCGATGATGCCGGCCTTCGAGGAACGGAAGATCTCGCGGATCTCCGCCTGACCCAGCTGGGCCTCCTCGTAGATCGGCTTCAGCATGCCCTTCAGGGCCGCCTCGATCTCGTCGATCGCGGAGTAGATCACCGAGTAGTAGCGGATGTCCACGTTCTCGCGGTCCGCCATCTCGGTGGCCTTGCCCTGCGGGCGCACGTTGAAGCCCACGATGACCGCGTCCGACGCCGCCGCCAGGCTGACGTTGGTCTCGGTGATCGCACCGACACCGCGGTCGATGACCCGCAGGCTGACCTCGTCGCCGACGTCGATCTTGGACAGCGCGTCCTCCAGGGCCTCGACCGAACCGGCGCCGTCGCCCTTCAGGATGAGGCGCAGCTCCTGCGTCTCGCCCTTCTCCAGCTGCTCGAACAGCTGGTCCAGGGTCTTGCGCCGGGTGCCGGCCGCCTGAGCAGCCATCCGGAGACGGGCCCCACGCCGCTCGGCGATCTGGCGGGCCATCCGGTCGTCCTCGACGACGATGAAGCTGTCGCCGGCGCCGGGGACCGCGGTCAGACCGAGGACCTGGACCGGGAACGACGGCGGCGCCTCGGTGACGTTGTGACCGTGGTCGTCGAGGAGCGCCCGGACCCGGCCGTAGCCGGTGCCGGCCACGATCGAGTCGCCCACGTGCAGCGTCCCGCGCTGGACCAGGACGGTGGCGACCGCACCACGCCCCTTGTCGAGGTGCGCCTCGATGGCGACACCCTGACCGTCCATCTCCGGGTTGGCCCGCAGGTCCAGCGCCGCGTCGGCGGTCAGGATGACCGCCTCCAGCAGCTCGTCCAGACCCTGTCCGGTGACCGCGGAGACGTCGACGAACATCGTGTCGCCGCCGTACTCCTCCGGCACCAGCCCGTACTCGGTCAGCTGTCCGCGCACCTTGGTCGGGTCCGCACCCTCACGGTCCACCTTGTTGACCGCGACCACGACCGGGACCTCCGCCGCCAGGGCGTGGTTGAGGGCCTCGATGGTCTGCGGCATCACACCGTCGTCGGCCGCCACCACGAGGACCGCGATGTCGGTCGTCTTGGCGCCACGGGCACGCATGGCGGTGAACGCCTCGTGACCCGGGGTGTCGATGAAGGTGATCTTGCGGTCCTCGCCGTCGACCTCGGTGGCCACCTGGTAGGCGCCGATGGCCTGGGTGATGCCACCCGCCTCGCCGGCCACCACGTTGGTCTTGCGGATCGCGTCGAGCAGCTTGGTCTTGCCGTGGTCGACGTGACCCATGACGGTGACCACCGGCGGACGGGCCTCGAGATCCTCCTCGCCACCCTCGTTCTCGCCGAACTCGATGTCGAAGCTCTCCAGCAGCTCGCGGTCCTCGTCCTCGGGCGAGACGACCTCGATGTTGTAGTTGAGCTCGCCGGCCAGCACCTGGAGCGTGTCCTCGGACACGGTCTGGGTGGCGGTCACCATCTCGCCCAGGTTGAACAGCACCTGGACCAGCGACGACACGTCGACGTTGATCTTCTCCGACAGGTCGGTCAGCGAGGCACCGCGCGCCAGCCGGACGGTCTGGCCGTCACCTTGGCGTACGCGCACGCCGCCGATCTCCGGCGCCTGCATCTGGTCGAACTCTTGACGACGCTGACGCTTCGACTTGCGGCCACGACGCACCGGTCCACCCGCGCGACCGAAGGCACCCTGGGTGCCGCCACGGCCACCACGGCCACCGCGACCCGCGGGGGGACCACCGGGACCGCCACCGGGACGACCCGGTGCACCGCCACGGCCACGACCGCCGGGCGCACCCGGACGACCGCCACCACGGCTGGGCGCACCCAGCTGGCCGGAGCTCTGCTTGGGCATCATCGCCGGGTTGGGGCGCGGCATGCCGGGGACACCGCCGGTGCCACCGGGCCGGGGCCCACCGGGACCGCCGGGACCACCCGGGCCGCGACCGGCGGGCGGCCGGGGTCCACCCGGACGCGCGGCGTCGGTGCTGCTCGGACGGGGCGGACGCGACTGACCCATGCCCTGCGAGGGAGCGAACGGGTTGTTGCCCGGACGCGGCGCACCACCGGAACGACGCGGGCCGGGCGTGCCGCCCGGCAGACCGCCGGTGCCACCCGGACGCGGCCGCGGACCGGGCTGAGCCGCTCCGGGAGCGCCCGGCGCAGCGGGACGCGAGGTCGTGTCCGGTCGCGACGGACCGTCGGTGCGACGGGGCTGGTCGGCCCGGGCGGCCTGCTCGGTACGACGCTGGTCGGGGCGCTGGTCCGGCCGGGGGCCGGGCTGACCCGGGGCCCGCGGCACGACGCCGGGGCGACCGCTGTCGGCCGGCCGCGGGGCCGCGGGGGCACCGGTCGAGGTCGACGGGGTGGTCGACCCGGCCGACGGCTGCGGGGCCGAGGACTCGACCGACGGCTGCGGGGCGCGAGGGCTCTCGACCGCCGGCGAGGTCTCGGCCGGAGCCGAGGTTGCCGCCGGAGCGGCAGGGGTGGCCTGCGCCGGACGCGGACCGGGCGTGGCCGGACGCGGACCGGGGCGCACCGGGCTGCCGGTGGGGGCGCCACCGGTGGAGCCGGTGTTCGACCGGGTGGCCGGGGCGCCGGAGGCCTGACCACCACCGGGTCGGGCCGGGGTCGGCGCGCCGGGACGCGGGGCCCCGGGCCGGGACTCACCCGACGGTGCAGGACGGCTGGGGGCCGCCGCTCGCGCGGCCGGCTTGGACGAGGAGTCCCCACCGCCGCCGAACTTCTCCTTGAGACGCCGCTCGACGGGCGGCTCGATGGTGGAGGAGGCCGATCGAACGAACTCCCCCATGTCCTTCAGCGTGCTGAGGACGATCTTGCTCTCGACTCCGAGCTCTTTCGCGAGCTCGTAGACCCGGGTCTTTGCCACTGCTCTCCTTGATGGCGGCCCGGGTCGTTGCGTGACACGGACCAGTTAGTTGTTGTGCATGCTCATTGAGCGGTTCTCATCGAGAGGTCATGAGCGTGATGCCCACCTTCTGGTTCGGCGCCGGTCGAGACGCGACCGGCACTTGCTCGAATCACCCGCCCCCGGAGGAGGCAGGTCCAATGGACAATCCTATGCCCACTGCCCACGTTTTCGCGAAGTCGTCCTTGACCCCGCCGCCCTGGCGCCGCCCTGGCGCCGCTCTGCCGCCGGTCAGCCGTCGGCGAGGTGGGGGGCGACCGCCGCCGTCAACGCGTCCGGATCCACCCCGGGGACGCGGAGCGCCCGGCCGGCCGCCCGGCGCTTCACGGCCAGCTGCAGGCAGCCGCGTCGCGCATGCAGGTAGGCGCCCCGACCCGGGGCGACCTGACGCGGATCGGCGACCGGTCCGACACCGTCCTGCCACGTCACCCGGAGCAGCTCGCCCTTGCTCGCCTGCGACCGGCACCCGATGCAGGTGCGCAGCGGCTCGGACACGTCGTCCAGGCTACGCACCGGGTGCTCACTCAGCCGGCTTCTCCGTGTCGGAGCGGATGTCGATCCGCCAACCGGTCAGCCGCGCCGCCAGCCGGGCGTTCTGGCCCTCCCGGCCGATGGCCAGCGACAGCTGGTAGTCGGGCACGACCACCCGGGCGGCCCGGGCGGCCTCGTCGACCACGGTCACCGACGACACCTTGGCCGGTGACAGCGCCTGCCCGACGAACCGGGCGGGATCGGGCGACCAGTCGATGATGTCGATCTTCTCCTCGTTCAGCTCGTGCATCACCGCCCGGACCCGCTGACCCATCGGGCCGATGCAGGCGCCCTTGGCGCTGACCTCGCGCTTGGTCGACACCACGGCGATCTTGCTGCGGTGGCCGGCCTCGCGGGCCACGGCCTTGACCTCGACGGTGCCGTCGGCGATCTCGGGGACCTCCAGCTTGAACAGCCGCTCGACCAGACCCGGGTGGGTGCGCGAGACCACGACCTGGGGCCCGCGGAGCTCCTTGCGGACCGAGACCACGTAGACCTTGAGCCGGGTGCCGTGGGCGTAGGACTCCCCCGGCACCTGCTCCGACAGCGGCATGATCGCCTCGATCTTGCCGAGGTCGACCAGCACCGTGCGGGTGTCGCGACCCTGCTGCACCACGCCGGAGACGATGTCGCCCTCGACGCCGGCGAAGTGGCCGTACTTCTGCTCGTCCTCGGCGTCGCGCAGCCGCTGGAAGATGACCTGGCGGGCCGTGGACGCGGCCACCCGACCGAACCCGTCGGGGGTTCCGTCGTACTCCCCGACGACCTCCCCGTTCTCGTCGGTCTCGGGCACCATCACCGCGACGTGACCGGACTTGCGGTCCAGCTGCACCCGCGCCCCGGGCACCGGGTCGTCGGTCTTGTCGTACGCCGTGATCAGCGCCTCCTCGATGGCCTGGACCAGCAGATCGAGCGGCAGGTCCTTCTCCCGCTCCATCAGCCGCAGCACCGACATGTCGATGTCCATCTCAGACCTCCTCCTCGCTCGTCGCGTCCAGCTGCACGAGATCGTCGTCGTCCGGTGCGTCCGCACTCGGCCGGTTGAACTCCACCTGCACGATCGCCTTGGCGATGTCGCCGTACGCCAGCCGGCGCGCTTCCCCGTCCACGTCGAGAGTCACACCCTCGTCGTCGACGTCCCCGATCCGGCCGGTCACCGAGGACCCGTCGCCCAGATCGGCCTTGACCAACCGGTCCCGGTTCCGCCGCCAGTGGCGCTCCAGGGTCAGCGGGCGGTTGATGCCGCGGCTGGACACCTCCAGGGTGTACGCCGCGGACCCGACCACGTCGGAGGTGTCGAGGAAGGCCGAGATCGCCTTGGTCGCCTCGGCGATGTCGTCCAGGAGCGGCCCGCGGCCCTCGGGGCCGTCGCCGTCCACCACCACGCGCAGCAGCCGCCGCTTGCCGGCCGGCATCACGTCGATGTCCTCCAGCTCGAGGGCGTAGTGCGCCAGGATCGGGGTCAACAACGAACTCAGCTGGCTGTCTCTCATACGTCCTCCGTGGCCCACGATCCGGTTGTGTCGAGCAGTTGTGTGATCCGTCGACGCGAACGGCCGACGGGTTCGGGTGATTGTCCCACGCCCACCGTAGGTCCCCGGTCAGCGGGCGTGGTGGGCGGCGTACTCCGCGCGGACCTCGCTGCGCCAGTGCAGCAGGTCGGCGCGCAGCGCCTTGAGCCGTTCGGGGTCGACCTCGGCGATCCGGTTGTCCCGCTCGTCGGGGTCGGTGGCCAGGTCGAACACCTCGTCGGGTCGGTTGCCGAAGTGGTGCACGTACTTGGTGCTGCCCTCGATCAGGGCCAGGCACCGGTTGTCGGACTGGCAGGCGACGCGGACGGGTCGGCCGGGGCCGTCGGCGTACAGGGACTCCTCCCGAGGCAGACCGCCGGTGATCCGCAGCCCGAGGGCCTCGGCCACGGTGGCCGGGACGCTCATCGTGGTCACCGGCCGGGAGACCGAGCGGCCGCGCTGGTCGCTGGGGTCGTAGACCAGGTAGGGCACCTTGATGCCCTCGTCGTAGATCGTGTTGTCGTGCTGGCGCAGGCCGTGCTCGCCGAAGCCCTCGCCGTGGTCGGCCATCACCACCACCACCGTGTCGTCGGCGTGACCCTCCTCGGCCAGCATCGCGAAGACCTTCGACACGAACCGGTCCACGTAGCGGGCCCCGTTGAGGTAGTTGTTCAGCTCCTCGTCGTCGGACAGGTGCTCGAGCGCGAAGGTGTCCGGCAGCCGGTAGTCGTGGTGCCCGGTCACCGTCAGGTACGTCATCAAGAAGGGCTGGTCACCGCGCTGGCGGAGCCAGTCGCGGCTCGGCTCGAGCATGATGTCGTCCTCCCAACCGAAGTAGTTGGCTCGGCCGAAGCCGGCGGTGGGGAACGCCTCCACTCCGAAGAAGTCGTCGTAGCCGAGGTTGCGGACCAGGTCGGGGCGGCGCTCGAACTCCCCCACCGCCGACTGGAAGAACCCCGTCCGGTAGCCCTGGTCGCGCAGCAGACCGGGCAGACAGGTCGACGGGAGACCGGCCGGCTCGGACTCGGTCAGCTTGGTGTCCAGCGGGGGCACGTACCCGCAGCCGGACGCGGTCAGCGCCTTGGACGTGTGCGGCACCACCGTGTACGCGTTCTCGGCCACCAGGCTGCGCTCGGCCAGATCGGCCAGGAACGGGGTCGTGTCGCGGTCGGGGTTGCCGATGGTGGTGGCTTCGGCGCGGAGCGACTCCATCGTGATCACCACGACGTTGCGCGGGCGCTCGCCGGTCGCGGTGGTGGCGCCGGCCGCGCCGACCAGCTGAGCGGGCGACAGGGCGGGGCGCTCCGCGGCGGCCCGTTCGGACTCCACCATCCCCGAGCCGAGCTCGAGAGCGATGTCGAGGGCCCGGTTGCGGGAGAACGCGCCCGCCCCGGTGAAGGTCGGGACCGCCGACATGACCACCAGCACGAGCCCCGTCGTGGCCGCGAGGAAGGAGAGGCGGCGCCGGGCGCCGCCGGTCGACACCGGCCGCTCCGTCACGCTCGGGCGGGACCGCCGGGCCCGGAGACCGGGCAGCCAGGCGCCCCGGGTCGACCGGCCGAGATAGCGCAGCCGGTAGAGCAGGACCGGACCGAGGATCGCGTACGCGGCCACACCGACCAGCAGCCAGAGGTTGGCCGTCGAGGTCTCGCTGGCGGCGATGTTGCGGGTCGCCTCCGGGTCGGCGAACGTCATCCGCAGACCGCCGGCGTCCAGGATCGACCCGCTCTTGCGGTAGTAGCTGTGCGCGACCACGGCGAACATCAGGTAGCCCGCCACACTCAGCTGGGCCACCGCCAGCAGGACGACCCGGGGCCAGCCCGAGCGCAGCACGGCGAAGGCCACCAGCCAGAGCAGGGCCAGACCGAGGTGGGCGAGGACGTCGGACCGCAGCTGCCCCACCGCGGCCCATCCGGTGGGCGCGGCGTACTGGGAGGTGATCCGCAGCCAGCTCAGCGTCAGGTCGAAGAGCGCCGCCGGGACCACCAGCGCGGCCAGGTAGAAGACGTCCGGACCGGACAGGAAACCTTCGAGGCCCGCACGAAGTCGCCGTCGCAGCCCGCCCGCGGCGTCGGTGGCAGCGCGAGCACGGGAGGACATCTTGGGGACGCAGGGTAGCAAGGGATTGTTAACGTGCCGTTCAGTGAATTCCCCGGCCCGGGCGGCACCGTCACCGTGGCGACCCGGTCCGACGTCGGCTTCCGGGTAGGTTCGGCGGGTGACTTCCGCGCCCAGCCACGACCGGTGGTCGCGCCGCACGTTCCTGCTCGGCGCCGTGGCCGCCGCCGGCGCGGTCGGTGCCGCAGGGCTCGCCGGCTGCAGCTCTCCCGGCGGTCCGGTCGCCCCCGGGGTGCCCACCTCGAGCACCGGGGCCGGGCCCCGGTCCTCCACCTCGGCCACCACGCCGGCCGGGCAGCCGTCGGTCTCGGTCTTCCCCGGTTCCGTGGAGGGAGCGACGCTGGAGGACGGACTCGCCGCGTACGCCTCGGTCCTGCTCACCGTCGGTCACGACGACCTCGGTCGCGCCGGTCGCCGCCTGGTGACGGCCGTCCGCGACCAGCACCGCGCGCACGCCGCCGCGCTGCGGACCGCCGACCCGACCGACCCGGCCGGCGCACCCCCGACCGGATCGTCGGCCACCCCGCGTCCCTCGTCCGCGCGACCCGGCTTCGGCAAGGCCGTCGACCAGCTGGTCGCCGCGGAGGGGCGGGCCGCCGTCGCCCACCGCCGGGCGGCCCTCGCCGGCACCGGCACGACCGCGCTGCTGTGGGGGTCGCTGGCCACCTCGGCCACCCGGCTGCGGTCCGTCCTGGCCGACGCCGATCTGGCCGGCGACGCTCCCGCGCCGACCGCGGCCACCGTCGCGGCGCCCCGCTCCCGCGCCCCGATGCCCGTCCTCCCGGTGGTCCGCGCGGAGCAGCAGCTGGTGGCTCAGCTGCACGCTGTCGTCTACGGCTACCAGCTCGCCCTGGGTCGGCTCACCGGCACCCGACGCGAGACCGCGGCCGCCGAGCTGCGACGGCACCGGATCCTGCGGGACCGGCTGACGGCCCGGTTGCTGAACCGCAAGGCCGACGTCCCGGTCGCCCACGCCGCGTACGTGCCGACGACCAATCCTCGCAACGCCACCAGCGCCGCCACCCTGGTCCGGCAGATGGAGACGGCGCTGCTGCCCTTCTGCGGCCTCTGGCTGGCGGCGGCCGGGACACCGTCGGAACGGAGCGAGGCGCAGGACCAGCTCACCCGCACCAGTGGCGTGGCCCTGCGCTGGGGCGCCTCCGTGGCCGCCTGGCCGGGGTGGTCCGCGGCCTGAGGCCGGAGATCTGAGGCCGGGACCGGGGCGTCATCCGTGCGGACGATGACCGGACCGCCGCTTGTTCCTATGCTGCCGCCATGGCTCGGCGGAGCACGTGCGTCGCGGCAGTCCTGCTGCCGCCGTTGCTCGCCGTCGTGCTGGTGGTCGTCCTCGGGTACGGCCCGGCGGAGTGGGTCTTCTTCACCGGGTGCCTGGGCGCCGCCACCGCAGCTGGGTGGCTCGTCCGGCGGTCGGCGGTCCGGTCCGCGCGCCAGCAGGTCCGCGCGGAGGCCCTGAGCCGCGTGACACCGGAGGCGGCGGTGCAGACCGCGGTCCTGGCCGAGCGGTCGCGGCTGTCGGCCGAGATCAGCGCCGAGCTGACCGCGCTGCTGGGCGAGGTCCGTGACCTGGCGCGATCCGGCGATCCGTCCGCCGCCCCGGAGATCCACCGTCTCGCCCGCCGGGCGGTGTCCGATCTTCGCCGTCAGCTCGGGCTGCTCCGCGACCCCCCGGCGGCCGGGACCGTACCGCCGCAGCCGGCGCTGGTGCGGGTCCGGCCGGCCGACGTGGCGCTCGGCCTCGGCGTGAGCGGGGTCGCGGCGCTGGAGGCGTGGGGGTACCCACGGGGCGAGGGCCTGACGCCGTTGCCGGGCTCGGTCCTGCTGACTGCAGCCGTCGCGCTCACGGTGATCGGTCTACGGGCGCACACCGCTCCTGCCGCCGCCCTGGCCGGCGTGCTCCAGCTGGTCGGCCTGGCGCTGGGGATCCCGGTCACCCACGGTTTCTGGATCCTGGCCTCGGTGGCTGCTCCCGTGGGCTCGTTGCTGGCCCGGCCGCCGCGCGCACGCCATCTGCTGGCGGCCGGGGTCCTGGTGGGCGGGACGGTGCTGTCCGGGGCGCTGACCCGCACGGAGAACCTGGGGGTTCTGGTCGCGATCCTCGCGCTCGCCGGCGCGGCCGGGCTGTGGGCGGGTCACTGGAGCCGACGGGAGGCGGTTGCCCGATCGCTCGCCGATCGCCGCGCCGCCGAGCTGTCCGCGGCCGCCACCGCCG
>JBMDXL010000715.1:0-13863 GCA_048594465.1 Microlunatus sp.
CGAGCAGCAGCCGACCGCCGGCGCGGACGTAGTCGGCCAGCGTCCGCTGCACCGCAGCCGTCAGGTGGTGACTGGTCGCGACCGCGAGCACCGGGTGGTCGGCCACGGTCAGCCGGCGCGGTCGGTCGCCGGCGTCGGGACGGCCGTCGGTCCGGTCCAGGTCGGCGTGCTCACACAGATCCACCGCGTCCAGCCCGAAGCCACCGAGCACCAGAGCCCGGGCCAGGATCTGGCGGGGACCGAGTCCGCGGAAGACGGCCTGGTCGGCCTGGAGGCGCGCGGTCGCCTCGTCGTCGGGCGGGCGGTACTCGGTCAGGTAGTCGTCGGCGACGAAGCCCAGGGTCAGGTCCCGGTGGGGCGTCATCGTCGCCGCCTCGGCCTCGACGGCGTTCAGGGCCCGCACGGTGTCGGCCAGGGCACCGTGGGTCCGGTTGGGTCGCCCGGTGGGACCGATCGGCGCGGCGAAGCCGTGCTCCTCGCCGGTGAAGGCGATCCGGTCGCTGCCGTCGCCACCGGGGCGCTGCGGGTCCCGCTCCAGCGGCGGGTTGACGCCGCCGGCGTACAGGTAGAAGTTCAGCAGCCGGTTGCCCAGACCGTGGGCCAGCCGGGTCCGCAGACTCGTCGCCTCCGGAGGCACGAGCGCACCGAGATCCTGTCCGTAGTCGCCGTCGCCGGCCTCGAACTCCAGCGCGGTCAGCGGCTGGTCCTCTCCCGACGTCGCCCGCGCGAACAGGTTGCCCACCACGAAGTCGGCCACGTTGCCCACGGTCACGTCACCGAGGTACATGTCGGAGCCCGCCGTGGTCCCGGGCCGGTTGCGCCAGGTGCCCAGCAGCTGGGAGATCCCGATCGGGTACGTCAGCCCGCGGCCCGCGCCGGTGCCGTGGATGTTGACCAGGAACGGGACGCCGGTGATCCCGCGGTCCCGGGCCAGGTCGGTCAGGGTGTCGGTGTAGCGACGGAAGTCGTGCCGGCAGAACCGCATCAGGTCCTCGGCCACCCTCGGACCGCTGTCGGCCGGCGGTTGTTGCAGGTAGGCCAGCGCCCCGTCCCGGGTCAGCCCCGGGTGACGGTCCCCCCGGCCGGTCGCCCCGAGCCAGTCCACGAAGTCCGCGGCCACCCGGGTGTTGAGCACCGGAGAGTTGGACACCCACGCGAGCATCCCGATCTCGTTGTCCAGCTGGACCCCGATGACCGGGCCACCCTCGGGTTGCAGCCGGGACGCCAGGACCGGGAGGACAGCGTCGTACCACCGCGTCACCTCGGCCAGGAACACCGGGGAGAGGTAGTCCAGGTCGGCGGTCGGCACCGACCGGCCCTGCCACGTCGTCGCGTCACCGGCGGCCAGGTGGTGGACACGGTGCGGCAGCCCCTCGTGCTGTAGCTCGGCCATCACGTACGGTCCCGGGCGGGCGATGACGAAGAGCCCGAGATCGTGGGCGAGATCGCAGAAGGCGCCGAGAGCGCGCCAGTCGGCCGTGCGGCCGGTGACGTCGATGCTGCCGTCGGGCAGCTCGTGCCCCACCCAGGGGACGTACGTGGCCACGACCTGGGCTCCCGTCGCCCGCAGCGCCAGCAGCCGGGCGCGCCAGTCCTCTCGGGCCAGCCGGAAGTAGTGCACCTCGCCGCTGAACAGGATCCGGGGGGACCCGTCGACGATCCACTGACGCTGCCGGAGCTCGATCATCCAGCCGACCCTACGGATCGCGTCAACTGCTCACTCGGGCCGGTGGCAGACGGCCTCCACGTTGTGACCGTCCGGGTCGCGGACGAAGGCGCCGTAGTAGGCCGGGTGGTACTCCGGCCACACCCGCGGCTCGTGCAGCACCTCCGCCCCGAGCGCGGTGGCCGCGGCGAAGAAGGCCCGCACGCTCTCCCGGTCGGACGCGGTGAAGGCGATGTGGGACTCGCGGAACCCGTCACCGGACTCCTGCGCGCTGATCCAGAAGTCGGGGTGGTCGTCGTTGCCGTAGCCGATGGCCACGCCGAAGTCCATCTTCCGGGAGCCGCCGAGGGGCGCCAGCGCGGCGTCGTAGAAGGCGGCGCTGACGGCGAGGTCGGTGCACTGGATGCCGAGGTGATCGATCATGGCGCGATCGTGGCACGGGGCACTGACAGCACCCGGTCCAGCCGCCAGCAGGCCGTGCTCAGTCCGGTGAGCAGCACGGCGATGGCCCCACAGGTCAGGGCCACCGGTCCGGCACCCCGGGCCGACACGTCCAGGAAGGGGTACGGGTACCAGCCTGTCGTGGCACCGACGACCAGCGTGCCGACCAACCAGGCGATCGGCCAGGCCAGCGACCAGGCGCAGGTCAGCGCCGTGATCCGGGGGCGGGGGCCGAAGGCGAGCCAGCCCAGCACCGTCAGCGCCGGGGCGGCCACGTGCACCAGGACGTCGCCGAAGGCCTCCCAGCCGGTCAGGGTGGACAGCGGACGGAGCAGGAACCAGTGCACCAGCCCGGTGACGGTGATCATCAGCAGCGCCGTCAGCCGCAGCACCCGCCAGGCTGGTCCGTCGTGCCGTGGCTCACGGACCAGGGGGAGCACCGTGAGGATCACGAGCGCGTTCGACTGGATGGTGAAGTAGCTGACGAAGTGCCACAGCCGGACAGGCAGCGGGAAGGTCTCCGTGGCCACCGCCGACACACCGGCGACCACCACCGCCAGCTGGATCAGGACCCCGGTCAGCGAGACCGCCACCGTGGCCGCCGCCCAGCCGCGGGCCAGGGACCTCACCGGGCACCCGCCAGCGCGGGATCCGCCGACGCGGGACCGGCCGGGGCAGGACCGGCCGGGGCGGTCGCGGTCGCCGAGAGCCGGTCGAGCTCGGCCAGGACCGTGCGGACGGCCGGGGTGTCGACCACCCCGTCGCGGACCAGCGCGTAGATCGAGCGGACCGGGGTCGGGCTCACCACCGGCACCGCCACCACCCCGGGCGGCAGCTGGCGGGCCCCCAGGCGGGGCAGCACGGTCAGCCCGATGCCGGCGGCCACGAACGCCATCGCCGTCGGGTAGTCGTGGGCCTCGACGTGGAAGGGCGGACTGAACCCCGCCGCGTGGCAGGCCTCGATCAGGTTGCGTCGGCACCATCCGCGCGCGAAGTCGTTGTCGACCCAGCGGTCGGTGGCCAGCTCGGCCAGCTCGATCTCGGCGCGACCGGCCAGAGTGTGCACGGCCGGCAGCACCGCGACGTACGGGTCGTCGAGCAGGTGCCGCACCACCAGACCCGGCCGGTGGATGGCGCCCTGCTCGACGGCGATCTGCAGGTCCGCCCGTTCCGCCGGGTCGGTCGGCACGTCCTCGCGGAGAGCCAGATCGAGGCGGACGGCCGGGAACTCCCGCATCATCGCCGCGACCACGGAGGGCATCCAGGCCGAGCCGACCGAGGCGAAGTAGGCGAGGGAGAGAGAACCGGTCCGCCCGGCACGCAGGTCGCCGACCACGGACTCGACCTCCCCCAGCCGGGACAGCACGCCGTCGATCTCGACGGCCAGCGCCCGGCCGGCCGCGGTCGGCTCGATGCCGCGCCCGACCCGTGAGATCAGCGCCAGCCCGGTCTCCCGTTGCAGGGCGGTCACGTGCTGGCTCACCGCCGACGGGGTGTAGCCGAGGTTGTTGGCGGCGGCCTGGATCGATCCGCTGGCCACGACGGACCGGAAGACCCGAAGGCGATGGACATCGAGCACGCTCGAGACACTACAGTCAGACTGAAGCGAAGTGAAGAAGACGTTGCTTGTGCTTACGTCTCTGGCCCGTCAGGCTGACGTCATGACCGCCGACCTGTCCCTGGCTGCCGATACCGCCGCCGGCCCCGCCGCGCCGCGCCCGTGGCTGCCGCTCGCCGCGGCGGGCGTGACCATGGTGCTGTGGGCCTCGGCCTTCGTGGTGATCCGGGCGCTGAGCGGCGCGGTCAGCCCGGCCCCGCTGGCTCTGGGTCGGCTGCTCGTCGGGTCGGTGGTGCTGACCGCGGTGGCCCTGCTGCGACCGGGACGCGGCCCCCTCCGGATCCCGCGCGGGCGACCGCTGGCGCTCATCGTCGCGTACGGGGTGCTGTGGTTCGGCGTCTACACCATCGCCGTCAACGCCGCCGGTCGCTTTCTGGACGCCGGCACCAGCGCCATGCTGGTGAACCTGGCCCCGGTGATCGTGGCGGTGCTCGCCGGCTTCTTCCTGGGTGAGGGTTTCCCGCGCCAGCTGATGCTCGGGCTGCTGATCGCCTTCGCCGGGGTGGTGGTGATCGCCTCGGCCTCCCGGACCGGACAGGTCGATCCCCTCGGGATCGGGCTCGCCCTGGCCGCCGCCGTGCTGTACGCCGTCGGGGTGCTGCTGCAGAAGCAGGCACTGGCCACCGTCGACCCGGTCACGGTCACCTGGCTCGGCGCGCTGGCCGGGACGCTGGCCACGCTGCCCTTCCTCGGTTCGCTGGTCGGTCAGCTGGCGCGGGAGCCCTGGCCGGTCACCGCCGGGGTGATCTACCTGGGGGTGTTCCCGACCGCCATCGCGTTCCTCCTCTGGAGCTACGCGCTGTCCCGCACCAGCGCGGGCCGGATGGCCGCCTCGTCCTACGTGGTGCCCGGCATCGCGGTGCTGCTCTCCTGGGCGCTGCTGGCCGAGGTGCCGGCCGCGATCGCGCTGGTGGGCGGGGCCGTCTCCCTGGTCGGTGTGGCCCTGACCCGCGTCCAGGGGAGCCGCTCGCGGCGCTGACGCGCGGTCACGGGTCCGGGCTCACGGCCTCAGCAGAGCGTCACTGCCGGTCGCTCCACCGCTCGTACGCGCCGTAGACCTCGGTCCAGGTGGTCTCGGGCACGGCCGCCCGGACCGCCGGGTAGAGATCGCCGGCGCTGGTGGCCACGGCCCGCCGGCGGACGGTCTGCCCCGCGCCGTCGCGAAGGTCGGCCACGATCACCGCCGACCCCGGTGGCGGGTTGTCCTCGTCCTCGGCCCGGACGAGCTGCGTGCAGGCGGCGGCGGTGGCCCCGGCGTCGGGTCGGAAGTCGGCGGTCCAGCGCTGCGCCGAACCGTAGCCGGGAGTGACCTCGAAGCGCCCGCGGTCGCCGTCGAGGGTGATGGTCCACTCGACGTGGAAGGGCGGTGGGACCGAGCTCCCGGTGTAGGTGATGCTGCCCGTCACCGGGGCCACGCAGTCCCGCTCGGTGATCGCGCACCCGGCCGCCGTGGCCAGCAGCGCGGCGGTCAGGACGAAGCGCAACCAGCTGACGAGCATGCGCGCAGGATAGGCCGCCGGGGGTTCGCCGACCAGTCCCACCGAACCGCGTGCGGTCCGGCCCGGGAGCGTCGCGGACGGGAGCCCGGACGCTATATTTTCGACCGTCAGCAGACGATCGTCACGAGCGTCGGGGGGCTGGTGCGTGAGGAGTCACCGTGGAACCATCACCCGGCGAGGTCGAAGCGTCGACCGAGGCCGCGCCCCGAGCACACGTGCGTCGGGCGCGTCTGGCCGCCGGCAGCTCCCTGCGCGGCTGGGCGGTCGGTCTGAGTCCGCTCACCACGGAGACCCGCTGGTCGCAGACCTGGGCACGGATCGGTGTGCTCTCCTCGATCACGGCGCTGGTCGTGTACAGCACCTGGCGCATCCTGTTCACGCTGCCCCCCTCGGGTTGGAACCTGGTCGCGGCCTGGCTGCTGATCGCCTTCGAGATCTTCCCGGTCTTCGGTCTGATCATCCGGGCGGTCACGCTGTGGAACATCGACACCCGGGCGCCGGCGCCGGTGGCGACGGTGGTGGCCGGCCAGCGGACCGCGGTGCTGATCCCCACCTACAACGAGCCGGTCGAGGTGATCGCCCCCACCATCGCGGCCGCCTGCGCCCTCGAGCCGGCCCACCAGACCTGGGTGCTCGACGACGGCGACCGGCCCTGGGTGGCCGAGCTGTGCCGCGCCCTGGGCGCCCGGTACGTCCGCCGCGACGAGCACACCCACGCCAAGGCCGGCAACATGAACCACGCCATGGAGCTGATGCACCGGGAGATCGAGGACGGGGCCGAGCCGATCGACATCGTGGCGGTGCTGGACTGCGACCACGTGCCGCTGCCCGGCTTCCTGCGCGACTCGCTGGGCTGGTTCGAGGACCCGCGGCTGGCCCTGGTCCAGGCCCCGCAGACGTACTACAACTCCGGCGCCTTCGACGACGACGGCGACACCGGTGAGCAGGGCATGTTCTTCCACGTGCTGCTGCCGGCCCGCAACCACGACGGCGCCGGTCCCTTCTGGTGCGGTTCCACCTCCCTGATCCGGCTCACGGCGCTGCGTGAGGTGGGGGGCATCTCCACCGCCACGATCGTGGAGGACATGCACACCACCCTCGCCCTGATCCGGGCCGGGTGGAAGACGGCGTACCACCACCAGGTGCTGGCCCTGGGGCTGGCGCCCACCACACCCGAGCAGTACCTGCTCCAGCGTCGTCGCTGGGGTATGGGCTCGATGCAGGTCCTGGTCACCGAGCGCCTGTGGGGCGCGAAGCGGTGGCTGTCGTGGCGCAACTACTACGAGTACCTGACCGGCACCGTGTGGTGGCTCGAGGGGGTGGGCACGGTCTTCGCCTTCTTGATCCCGGCTCTGGTGCTGGTCAGCGGCGCCCAGGTCTCCACCGCCGACCCGCTGGTCTTCACCGCGGTCTTCATCGTCATGTTCACCATCCGGCTGTGGGGGGCGCGGCGGATGTACCGCCTGCACCTGCACTGGTTGACCGCCTTCGCCCTGCGCATCCTGCGGGTGCCGGTCGGGCTGTCCTGCCTGTGGTGGCTGCTGACCCGACGCACCCTGGAGTTCCAGGTCACGCCCAAGTCGGGCGCCGACGACCGGCTGCGCGGGCGGGCCCCGACCGCGGTGTGGGTGCTGATCTGGGTGATGGTCGCCGTGGCGGTGTACGCGCTGCTCGGCCTCAGCGGTCTGGTCCCCTGGCACGTCGATGCCGCGTCGACGACCGCCTCCGGTCTGTGGCTGGTGCTGGCCGGCACGGTCCTGGTGCTGGGCGTGCGCCGGATCCAGTCCGACGCGTACGCGACCTCGCGACGCAACGCCCACCGGTTCGCGGTCCAGGCGACCGTCTCCGTCGGTGCCGTCGAGGGCGAGCTGGTGGACATCTCGATGGGCGGCGCCGCCGTCCGCTTCGCCCGGGGCACCCGTCCACCGCAGGGTGAGGTCGAGCTGGTGCTGCCCGGCGCGGACCCCGTCACCCTGCAGACCGTGCGGCTGATCAGCGAAGCCGACAGCACCGCCACCATCGCCACCTTCCAGGTGCGGTTCGGCGACTGGGAGGCCTACCGGGTCATCTCCATGTGGCTGTTCCACACCCCGGCCGGCGCCGTCGAGGGGCTGCCCGCGGGGATGCCGGCGGTGGCCGTCACCACCTCCGGCACGGGGGTCGGGACAGCCACGCTGGCCAGGCAGTACGGTCGCGACGTGAACGAGCCGGTGGGCGACCAGCCATGACCGATCCGCGCTCCCCCCTGCCCACGTCCGCCGAGGCTGTGGCCCCACCGACCGGAACCGGCACCGCCGTTCCCCCGCCCACGCCAGGCACGCCCGGGTCGCCGAGCTCCGGACCGGACGCGACGGACGACGGATCGGGCTCGTCGCGGGCGGTGGCGAGCTTCCCGTCCCGGCACCCCCGGCTGTGGCTGATCTACGTCGCGGCCGGCGCGGTCGCCATCGTCACCTACTACGCGATCCCGCTGGACCCGGTGCAGACCGCCATCTACCAGCTGATGGGGCTGTCGGCCGCCGCCGCGCTGATCGTCGGCGCCCGCCTGCACCACCCCGCGCGTCGGCTGCCCTGGTACCTGATGGGGACCGGGATGTTCATCTGGTCGCTGGCCGACCTGGTCGGCAACGTGTACGGCGACGGCTTCCCCACCCCGGCCGACCCCATCTACCTGGTCGGCTACCCCGTGGTCGCCGTCGGCATCTGGCTGCTGCTCCGCGGCCGTCACCAGAGCCGTGACCCCGGCGCCGCCCTGGACAGCGCCATCCTCACCACGTCTTTGGCCGTGCTGTCCTGGGTGCTGCTGGCGCGGCCGACCATCGAGACCTTCCAGGACTCCCCCTGGGCGGCGGTGATCGCGGTCGCCTACCCGCTGGCCGACATCGTCCTGGCCGGGCTGCTGATCCAGCTGCTGACCACCCCGGGGGGCCGGACGCGTTCGTACCGGCTGCTGGCCCTCGGTCTGATCGCCCTGATCGCGGCCGACACCACGTCGAGCGCGCTCAAGATGGTGACCTTCGACAGCTCCCAGCCGATCGACTTCCTGTGGTTGGTGTCCTACCTCGCGTGGGGCGCCGCGGCCCTCGACCCGACCATGGTGTCGCTGTCGGCCCCGACCGTGCAGCCCCGGACCCAGTTCAGCCGCCGGCAGCTGGCGGCGCTGACCGTGGCCGTGCTCGTCGCCCCGTTGGTCCTGGCCGTGCAGGCGGCCTTCGGCCTGCGTCTGTCCGTGTGGGGCGTGATCATCGGCTCGTCGCTGTCCTTCCTGCTGGTGGTGGCGCGGATGAACCTCTCGCTGGAGCAGATCCAGGCCGCCAACGCCGAGCGGGAGGCGGCCCAGAACGAGCTCAGCCACCAGGCCGCCCACGACTCGCTGACCGGGCTGGCCAACCGGGCCCAGGCCATCCGGCTGATCAGCGGCGCGCTCAGCCGGGCCCAGCGCACCGGTGCCGTGGTCGGTCTCCTCTTCATCGACCTGGACGGGTTCAAGCAGGTCAACGACACCCTCGGTCACCACGCCGGCGACGAGGTGCTCAAGACGGTGGCCCTGCGGATGCTGGAGACCGTCCGGGCCGGGGACGTGGTGGCTCGGCTCGGCGGCGACGAGTTCGTGGTGCTGCTGGAGCCGCTGGACGAGCAGGCCTCCGGCATCGGGGTGGCCGAGCGGGTGATCGAGGCGGTCTCCGAGCCGATGCTGCTGGCCAGCGGGCACGAGGCCACCATCGGGGCGAGCGTGGGTCTGGCCATCAGCCAGGACGGCGACACCGACGCCGACCGGCTGATGATGGAGGCCGATCTCGCGGTCTACCGGGCCAAGGGTCTGGGTCGGGGCCGGACCGAGGTGTTCGACCGTGCCCTGCGCGAGCGGCTGCAGCAGCGGGGGGTGCTGGAGGACGCGATCCAGCTGGCGATCCGGCACAACGCGATCGAGCTCACCTTCGACCCCGTGGTCGAGCTCATCACCGGGGAGCCGGGCGGTTTCGAGGCGCGGACCGCCTGCACCGTCGCCGGTGTGCTGCACGACCGCGCGGCCCTGGTCGCCGATCTCGGCCGCAACCCGGCCGTCGCCGATCTGGACGCGTGGACCCTGCGCCGGGCCACCGCCATCGTGGCCGGGCTGGACGAGCAGCTCGGGTCCCTCACCATCGCCGTGCCGATCACCGTGCACCACCTGGTGCAGGACCGGGTGATCACCGACGTGGACCAGGCCCTGTCCCGCTCTGGGCTCGCCGGCGACCGGCTGGTGCTGATCCTGCCGGCCGACGACCTCAGCGAGGACCTGCGCCTGCTGGCCAACCTGATCCGGCTCCGCGAGCGGGGCGTGCGGATCACCATGGACGGCTTCGGGACCGGGGCCGGCCCGACCAACCAGTGGCTGCAGCTGCCGATCGTCAACGTACGACTGGACGCCACGCTGCTGCGCGAGGCGGCGGCACCCCCCGGGACCGAGCCCTCCTCGGCCGGTGGGGACGCCCCCGGCGCCCCCGTGCCGGTCCAGCTCCTGCGCCTCACGGTGCAGACCGCGCACGCCTTCGGCTACCGGGTGATCGCCCCGGGCATCGACCACCAGAACCTGCTGACGGCCGCCACCGAGGCCGGCTGCGAGCTCGGTCAGGGTCCGGCGATGGCGGACCTGCTGGCCGACCAGACAGTGGAGTACGAGCGGCTGATGGCCCCTGCCCGCCGCTGACGTCCCGGGAGCGGGGCCGTACGGTCCGGACTCCGCGTCCGACCGCGCGCAGCGCGGTCCCCGGGTCGGCCAGGATGGACCGATGAGCACCGGACCGGACGGCGTCGACAGCGGGTACGTGCTGCGCGGCGACCCCACCCGGTTGGCGGCCCAGCACCGCTTCGCCCGGACCACCGCGATCGTGATGGCCGTGACCACCGGCTGGATCGTGGTCTGCGGGGTGGTCGCCGCCCTGACGGTGACGGCGCCGCTGTGGGTCGGGTTCGCCGTCTGCGCGCTGGTGTTCGGCGGGATCGGGGCGCTGATGATCGACGCCGCACGACGCACCGCTCCACCGGCGACCGGTCCGGCGGTGCTGGCGGCCCTCGACCCCGACGGTCGGCTGCACCTGGCCGACGGCAGCTCGCTGTCCCTGGCGGAGGTCACCGGCATCGAGCACCAGTGGCAGGGTCCGACCGGCCGACCCGCGTCCCCCGGGGCCCGGGTCGCCGAGCGCCTCGTCCGCGAGGTCGAGACCGGTCGTCCCGAGCTCGCCCGCAGCTCCCTGGTGATCACCTTCCACCGCGGACCCGCCCCGGCGGTGCCGCTGCGGATCGGGCCGGTCGCCCTGCCCGCTGACGTGCAGGCTTTCGTCGCCGCGCTGGCCGGGGCCGCCGACGCACGCGGGATCGCCCGGTGGTGGGCGCCGCCCTCGGGCGGGGCGGGCTGAACCGCCGCTCGCGACGTCGGTCGACCGAGTCCCTCGTACGGCCGGGGGCGCTCGCTCAGCCGCGAACCGACAACCGCTGCGTGATCTCCTCGGGCGGGATCGGCGGGGACCAGTAGTAGCCCTGGGCGGAGTGGCACCCCAGGGCCCGGGCCCGGTCCAGCTGGAGCGGTGTCTGGATGCCCTCGATGGTCACCCGGAGACCGACCTGGGCCGCCACCGAGGCCAGGGCACCCACGACGGCGTCGTCGACCGGTGTCCCCAGCTGCTCGGCGAACGAGCGATCCAGCTTGATCCCGCTGACCGGCAGCCGGATCAGGTCCTGCAGGGCCGACCAGCCCGAGCCGAAGTCGTCGAACCAGACCGTGTAGCCGCGGTCCCGGAAGCCGGTCAGCAGCACCAGACTGGTCCGCAGGTCGTCGGGCCGGGCGGTCTCGGTGATCTCCAGATCCACCGACGTCGCCGCGATCCCGGCGTCCGCCACCGCCTCCTCGACCAGATCGAGGGTGTCGGCCCGGTCCAGGTGACGACCCGACAGGTTCACGCTGACTCGGAAGCCGGGGCGCAGTCGCTGCCAGCCGGCGAGATCGGCGAAGGCGCGCGCCATCACGGCCCGGTCGATGTCGAGCACCAGGTCACTGCGCTCGGCCAGCGGCAGGAAGCTCGCCGGACCCTCCACCGTCCCGGACGGCCGGTGCCACCGCGCCAACGCCTCGACGCCGGTCATCTCGCCGGACGCGAGATCCATCACCGGCTGGTACCAGGGGCGGATCTCCCCGGCGGCGACGGCCGCCGCGATCTCGGCCACGGCCTCATCGGGAGCGCCTGCTCCCGGGGCCTCCCCCGGCGGGAGCTGCTCCGCCAGCAGCCGGGCCAGCTCGAGCAGGATCCGCACCTTCCCGGGGCCGAAGGTGCGGCTGGCCGTGTCGGCCACGCTCACCACCCCCACGACGCGACCCGCGGCGCGGACCGGCACGCCGGCGTAGGTGCCACGTCGCTCGCCGCCCGTCGCCGAGGCAGCCGGCGCCGCCGCCGCAAGGTCGCCGGTCAGGTCCTCGACGACGTGCGGCAGACCGCGCGCCCAGACGACTGCGTCCAACCGCGCCGCGGCCTGCGCCAGCTCGGTCGGCACCGGCGCCGCGGAGGTCCGGACCACCACCCCGTCGTGCTGCTCGAGGCGGACGCTGCCGAATCCGGTGTCCAGACTGAGCGCCGCCACCCCGGGCAACCGGGCGACGAGGCGCTCGAGCGGGGTGCTGACGACGTCCATGCTCGATCAGAACACATCGGCGAGAGCGACTCCGCGAGGGCGTCGGCGCGTCGGTCCTCGTCTCAGCCCGGGCGCCCCGGGACCACGATCGACAACGCGATGACCGCGATCCCGCCGAGGGTCAGCACGGTGATGTCGAAGGGGCGGCTGCGCACCTGGAGCAGCCCGGCGTCCCGCCCCGGCAGCGCGCCGCGGATCACGGCTCCCACCAGCAGCGAGGTGCCGACCACCAGGCAGCCGAGCCGCCAGGTCTGGGCGCCCAGGACGGCGATCACCAGTCCCAGAGCCACCCCGATCAGCACCACCAGCAGCGGCCACAGCCGGGTGCTGCGGCTCGCCGGCCGGGCGTCGCGGGCGGACACGGGCTCACTGCCCCCGGGACGACGCCAGGGCCTCGGCCCGCTCGACCACGTTGGTCAACAGCATGGCCCGGGTCATCGGACCGACCCCGCCGGGCACGGGCGCGACCCACGACGCGACCTCGCGGACGCTGGCGTCGAGGTCGCCGGCCAGCCCGGCGTCGGTCCGGGTGATGCCCACGTCGACGCAGACGGCGCCGGGCTTGACCATGTCCCCGGTGATCAGCCCGGGTCGCCCGGCGGCAGCCACGATGATGTCGGCGGTCCGGGTGTGGGCGGCGACGTCGACGGTGCCGGTGTGGCAGAGGGTCACCGTGGCGTTCTCGCTCTTGCGGGTGAGCAGCAGACCGAGGGGACGGCCGACGGTGGTGCCGCGGCCGACCACGCAGACCTCGGCCCCGCTCAGCGCGATCCCGTTGCGGCGCAGCAGCTCCACGATGCCGCGCGGGGTGCACGGCAGCGGGGCGGCCACCCCCAGCACCAGCTTGCCCAGGTTCACCGGGTGCAGGCCGTCGGCGTCCTTGCCCGGGTCGATCATCCCGAGGGCCCGGTTCTCGTCCAGCCCGCCCGGCAGCGGCAGCTGGACGATGTAGCCGGTGCAGGCCGGGTCGGCGTTCAGCCGGGCGATCTCGGCGTCCAGCTCCGCCTCGGTCACCGAGGCGGGCAGCTCGACGGCCAGCGAGGCGATGCCGACCTGGGCGCAGTCGCGGTGCTTGCCGGCCACGTACGCCTTGCTGCCGGGGTCGTCGCCCACCAGCACCGTGCCCAGTCCGGGCGTGATGCCCTGGGCGGCCAGCGCGCGGACGCGTTCGGCCAGATCGGCCTTGATGGTGGCCGCCAGGGCCTTGCCGTCCAACAGCTGTGCGGTCATCTCCGTCTTTCCTGCCTGTCTGTCGTGGCTGCCGGTGGTGCTCTGACCGGCGGGGTCGGGGCTCAGTGGTAGAAGTGCCGCGCGCCGGTGAGGTACATGGTCACGCCCGCGGCCTGGGCGGCCTCGATGACCTCGGCGTCCCGGACCGAACCGCCCGGCTGGACGATGGCCGCGATCCCGGCGTCGATCAGGATCTGCGGCCCGTCCGCGAAGGGGAAGAACGCGTCCGACGCCGCCACCGAGCCCGCCGCGCGGTCACCGGCCCGCTCGACGGCGAGCCGGCAGGAGTCGACCCGGTTCACCTGACCCATGCCCACGCCGACCGAGGCCCCGTCGTGGGCCAGCAGGATGGCGTTGGACTTGACCGCCCGGCAGGCCCGCCAGGCGAACTCGAGATCGGCCAGCACCTCGGCGCTGGCCGGCTCGCCGGAGGCCAGCTGCCAGCCGGCGGCGGAGTCGTGGTCGGCGTCGACGGTGTCCACGGTCTGCATCAGCATCCCGCCGGAGATGCCACGGGTCTCGATCCCGCCGCGGTCGGCCGCGTCGACGACCAGGATCCGGATGTTCTTCTTGGCCTGCAGCACCTCCACCGCGCCGTCCTCGTACGCCGGTGCCGCGATCACCTCGGTGAACACCTCGGCCACCTGCTGGGCCATGGCCACGCTGACGGGGGCGTTGGTGGCGATCACGCCACCGAACGCGGAGACCGGGTCACAGGCGTGCGCCCGCGCGTGGGCCTCGGC
>JBMDXL010000716.1:0-2710 GCA_048594465.1 Microlunatus sp.
GGTGTCCAGGTGCATGGCGGCGCGGAGCTTGGGCATCCCGGCCACGACCACCTTCTCGGCCGCACCCTGCTCGAACAGCCGGACGGCGACCTGGGTGATCGCCTGCCGCGAGGTCCGTTCGCTCATGCCGATCAGCACCACCCCGTTGCCCGGCACCAGGACGTCGCCGCCCTCCAGGGTGGCCAGTCCCCAGTCGACCTCGGGGTCGCCCCACCAGACCCGGGCGCCGACGAAGTCGGGATGGAACTGGTAGATGGCTTTCATCAGCAGCGTCTCGTTCTGCCGCGCCGGCCAGAACAGCGGGTTCAGGGTCACCCCGCCGTAGATCCAGCAGGTCGTGTCGCGGGTGTAGAGGGTGTTCGGCAGCGGCGGCAGCAGGTACTCGGTCACCCCACCGGACTCCCGGGCCAGCGCGAGGTAGCCGGGCCGCAGGTCGGCCGGCAGGTCGTGGGTCGACATGCCACCGATCAGGTAGCGGGCCAACCGCTCCGGGGTCAGCGCGTCGAGGAAGGCGCGGGTGTCGGCCACCAGCCCGATGCCGACCTGGTTCGGCGTGATCCGCCGGTCCAGCAGCCACGAACGGCCGTCGGGGAGCGCCAGGGTCTCGGCCAGCACCTGGTGCAGCTCGACCACCTCGACCCCCCGCTCGGTCATCGAGGTCATGAAGTCGGCGTGGTCGCTGGTGGCCTTGTCCACCCACAGCACGTCGTCGAAGAGCAGGTCGTCGCAGTTGGTGGGCGTCAACCGCTCGTGCGCCAGCCCGGGGGCGCAGACCAGCACCTTGCGGAGTCGGCCGACCTCGGAATCGACGCGGTGGGCGGAAGCGGTCGTCGGCGTCGCGGTCATGTCGCTGATCCTGCCTCAGCCCCTGGGGGCCTCGTCCACCGACCTGAGGCAGCCGCCGTACGACGTCCTCGGCTCGGCTCGCTCGGTGGCGATCCGTCACCGTCCTCGGTGAGGACTCGCCACCGATGGGACGCTGGAGCCCGTCAGGTCCGGAGGAGCAGAGGAGACCGCGTTGTCCGAGATCTCGGCCGCACCGACGAGCACCCTGGTCCGCCGGGCGCGGCTGGTCGAGGTCGGCGGTGTGCCGGGCCCTTCCGGCGCCGAGCCGGTCGACCTGCTGATCACCGGCGGGCGGGTGGCCGCCGTCGGCCGACACCTCGATCCCGGAGACGTCCCCGGCGACGCCGGCGTCGAGGTGATCGACGCCGCCGGTCGCTGGGCGATCCCGGGTCTGTGGGACGCGCACGTCCACCTGCGGCAGTGGGCTCAGACCCGCACCCGGCTGGACGTCGGGGCGGCCCGCTCGGCCGCCGAGGTGGCCGAGCTCGTCCGCGCCCACGCCGCGACCCTGCCGACACCGGACAGCGTCATCTTCGGCTACGGCTACCGCTCGGCGGTCTGGCCCGAGCCGCCCACGGTGGCCCGGCTCGATGACGCCGCCGGGGACCACCCGGTGATCCTGACCAGCGGGGACGCGCACAACGGCTGGCTGAGCTCGGCCGCGTTCCTGCTGCTCGGCGCCACCCCCGTCGAGGGGGCGCTCGCGGAGAACCCGTGGTTCGCGCTGATGCCGGCCGTCACCGAGCTGGCCGGCCGGCTGACCGACGACACGGCGGCGATCCGGCAGGCGGTGGCCGACGCGGCCGCCCGCGGGGTGGTCGGGATCGTCGACTTCGAGCTGGCGTACGGGTTCCGGGACTGGCCGGAGCGGTTCGCCCAGGGGGTCGACGCGCTGCGGGTCCGGCCGGCCATCTACCCCGACGGTCTGGAGACGGTGATCCGAGCGGGACTGCGGACCGGCGACCCGCTGCCGGGCACCCGGGGTCTGGCCACCATGGGCCCCCTCAAGATCATCTCCGACGGCTCCCTCAACACCCGGACGGCCCACTGCTGCCAGCCGTACGTCGACGCCGCTCCGGGCGATCCACACGCCGCCGGCCGCCCGAACTACGACCTGGCCGAGCTGGTCGCGCTGCTGAGACGGGCCCACGGGCACGGGCTGGAGGTCGCCGTGCACGCGATCGGGGACGCCGCGGTCGCCACCGCGCTGACCGCGTTCGAGCAGACCTCGGCCCGGGGCGGGCTCGAGCACGCCCAGCTCATCCGCCGCGACGACATCCCCCGGGTGGCGGCCCTCGGACTGCGCGCCAGCGTGCAGCCCGCGCACCTGTGGGACGACCGGGACGTCGCCGGTGTCTGCTGGCCCGACCGCGCCGACCGGTGCTTCCCGTTCCGGTCGCTGAGCGACGCCGGGGTGCCGCTGGCCCTGGGCTCCGACGCGCCGGTGGCCCCGCTCGACCCGTGGCTGGCCCTGGCCGCGGCCGTCCACCGCAGCGCCGACGAGCGGGACCCGTGGAACGCGCCCGAGGCGCTGACGGTGGCCCAGGCGCTGGCCGCCAGCACCGACGGCCAGACCACGCCGACGGTCGGCGGGCGCGGGGACCTGGTGCTGCTGGACGACGACCCGACCCGGCCGGTGGGCGACAGCGCCGCGGTCTCCGCGCATCTGCGGTCGCTGACCGTGGCCGCCACCCTGGTCGCGGGGCGACCCACCCACCTGGCCCTGTGACCGGCCGACCCGGCGGACCCCGGGCCGACCCGACGATCAGTCGGCGACCGCGAGCCGGACCGCCACGACGTCACCCTCGTCGATGCCCTCGGCCCGCCGGACCGCGATCTTGACCGGGAGCAGGAAGCCGCCGTC
>JBMDXL010000717.1:0-3080 GCA_048594465.1 Microlunatus sp.
ACTACGGTGGCCCCATGTCGTCGGCCCGCGCTCCCCGGTTGCTCGCCCTGACCGTGGCCGGGCTGCTGCTGGCGGGGTGCGGGGCCGCCGCCGAGCCGGGCTCTCCGGTGTCCCCGACCCCGACGAGCCAGGCACCGACCAGCCAGACGCCGGCGCCGACCTCCACCAACCAGTCGCCGAGCGCGAGCGCCGGTGCGGGCCTCACGCTGAGGCAGCTGGGCTTCCGGAACGGACCGGAGCAGTTCTCGCTGCCCAGCGATCTCGTGCTGGCCACCAGCGTCGACCAGCCGAACGTGGTGACGCTGGTGCTGGCCCGGCCCAGTCCGCAGACGGTGGAGGACTACCTGCGGACCACGCTGCCGTCCGACGGCTTCACCATCGACGCGCGCGCCGTGGAGGGGCAGGCCCTGACCTTCGTCGGCCACGGCTGGACGGGGGCCTTCACCGGGACCGGGACCACCACGGCGATCGTGCTGCGTCCGGCCTGACCCTCAGGACCGGGTGCGCAGCTCGGGCCAGGCGATCCCGAGGTCGGCCAGCAGCCCGCGCAGCAGCGGCAGGCTGATGCCCACCACGTTGTGGTGGTCGCCCTCGATCCCGGTGACGTACGGACCGCCCAGCCCGTCGATGGTGAAGGCGCCGGCCACCAGCAGCGGCTCCCCGGTGGCCACGTACGCGTCGATCTCCGCGTCGTCCAGGTCGGCGAAGTGGACGGTGGTCGAGGCGGTGGCCGTCCGGGCGGCCCCGTCGGGCAGCCGGACCAGGTGGTGGCCGGTGTGCAGCACACCGCTCCGACCGCGCATCGTCCGCCAGCGGCTCACCGCCTCGGCCGCGTCGACCGGCTTGCCCAGCCCCCGGCCGTCCAGCTCCAGCAGCGAGTCGCAGCCGATCACCACCTCGTCCGCGGCCGCCGATCGGCGGGTGGCCACCGCCTCCGCCTTGGCCCGGGCGAGCGCGGCGACCAGGGAGGGCACATCGGCCGCGTGGACGGTGTCCTCGTCCACCCCGGACACCTCCACCTCGGGGCTCAACCCGGCGCTGCGCAGAGTGGCCAGGCGGGCCGGGGACGCGGAGGCGAGCACCAGACGCATCGCACTAGGTTAGGGGGATGCCTCTCAGCGACGATCCTCAGTGGTGGCGCAGCGCCGTCGTCTACCAGGTCTACCCGCGGTCCTTCGCCGACGCGAACGGCGACGGGACCGGCGACGTCCAGGGGATCATCGACAAGCTGGACTACCTGGCCGACCTCGGGGTCGACGCGGTCTGGGTCAGTCCCTGGTATCCCTCGCCGCTGGCCGACGGGGGCTACGACGTCAGCGACTACCGGGGGATCCTGCCGGAGTTCGGCACCCTGGCCGACGCCGACACGTTCGTGGCCCGCGCCCACGAGCTGGGTCTGCGGGTGCTGATCGACCTGGTGCCCAACCACAGCAGCGACGAGCACCCCTGGTTCCAGGCGGCGCTGGCCGCGGCGCCCGGCTCGGCCGAGCGTGACCTCTACCTGTTCCGCGACGGTCGGGGCGAGGACGGCGAGCTGCCGCCCAACAACTGGCCGGCCATGTTCGGCGGCGGCGCCTGGGAGCGGACCACGGGGGCCGACGGCACCCCCGGCCAGTGGTACCTGCACCTGTTCGACATCAAGCAGCCCGACTGGAACTGGGACAACCCGGCGGTGGTCGACGAGTTCGACGCGATCCTGCGGTTCTGGTTCGACCGCGGCGTCGACGGCTTCCGGATCGACGTGGCCAACTCGATGGCCAAGGCGCCCGGACTGCCCGACCTCGACGTCGACCCCGCCACCGGCGAGCCGCTGACCAACACCCTGACCGGCTCCCCGTACCTGAACCAGCCGCACGTGCACGACATCCTGCGGCGCTGGCGGACCGTGGCCGACTCCTACGCCGACTCCGAGCTCGGTGCCCGGGTCTTCGTCTCCGAGGCCTGGGTGACCCCGGCGTCGGAGCTGGCCAAGTACGTCCGCGACGACGAGCTGCACACCACCTTCAACTTCGACGCGCTGATGTGTGAGTGGACCGCTGAGTCGCAGCGCCACGTCATCGACCTGACGCTGCGGGCCACCGGCGACGTCGGTGCTCCGCCCACCTGGGTGCTGGCCAACCACGACACGACCCGGGTGGTCACCCGCTACGGCCGCGCCGTCACGGGCGCCCGGTTCACCCCCGACGGCATGGACCTGGAGTCCTTCGCCGGGGTGGGCTCGGTGCCCGACGGCGAGACCGACGTGGAGCTCGGCCGGAAGCGGGCCCGCGCCGCGGTGCTGCTGGAGCTGGCGCTGCCCGGAGGCGCGTACGTCTACCAGGGTGACGAGCTGGGTCTGGAGGAGGTCGAGGACATCCCCGAGGAGCTGCTCCAGGACCCCACCTGGGAGCGGTCGGGCCACACCGTACGCGGTCGCGACGGCTGTCGGGTGCCGCTGCCGTGGTCCGGCCGCGAGGCTCCGTACGGTTTCGGGTCGGCCGCCAACCCGCCGTGGCTCCCGCAGCCGGCCGGCTGGGCGGCCCTGACCGCCGAGACGCAGGACGCCGACCCGGCCAGCCACCTGAACCACTACCGGGCCGCGCTGGCCGAGCGTCGCCGCCACCCGGCTCTGGGTGACGGGGGACTGACCTGGGACGAGGACGTGCCCGCGGGTGTGCTCTCGTTCACCCGGGAGCCGGGGTTCCGGTGCGTGGTCAACTTCGGCCCGGACGCGTACGCCCTGCCCGGCGACGCCCGGGTGCTGATCGCCTCCGGCGACGCCGCCTCGGGCACGGTGGACGTCGACGAGGCGGTCTGGCTCCAGGTCTAGGTCCCGTCGCGGGGAGCGGGGGACGGCGGGCGCCGCCTAGCGCCTGCCGCCACCGAGGAGGCCGCCGAGCATGTCGAGGATGCCGCCACCGCTTCGCTGCTGACCCTGCGGCGCCTGGCCGCCGCCGAGACCGCCCAGGATGGAGCCGAGCAGGTCGTTGAGCCCACCGCTGCCGGCCGCCCCCGGCTGGGCGGCGCCGCCCCGCAGCTTCTGGGCCAGGTACGACAGCACGATCGGGGCCAGGATCGGCAGCAGCTTCTGGACCAGGTCG
>JBMDXL010000718.1:0-4598 GCA_048594465.1 Microlunatus sp.
GACCGGTGCAGAGGTCCACGGCGCGGGAGCCGGTCAGCCGGCGACCTCCGCCTCGTAGCCCCGTGGCACCACGAGCACCGGCACCGGCGCGTGCCGGATCAGCTTGGTCGCCCGCGAGCCGAGGAAGACGCGCGCGATCGGGCCGAGGGTCGAGGAGCCCAGCACCAGCAGCTCGTTCGGCTCCCACTCCACGCTCGACATCGACTCGCCCCAGCCGGCACCGGTGGCGATCACGGTCTGGGTGGCCTCGTCGATGACCTCGTCGACCCGCAGCTGGCTCTGGGCGTGCGCCGCCTGCTCCCGCCACGAGTCCAGCACCGAGTCCTCCGCGGACAGACCCACCTCCGGCGGGTACATGGTGGCGCCCCGGACGCCGAAGCTGGCCACCCGGGTGGGGGTGCCGAGGCGGTGCGCGAACGCGATCGCGTGGGCCACCACCTTCTCCGACTCCTCGCCGTCGGAGAAGGCGCAGGTGACCCGGCTGAAACCTTCGGCGGCGGTGGACCGGTAGCCCCGTGGGCTCAGGGCCAGCGGGACCGGCGAGGAGTGCAGCAGCTTGTCGGTGGTGGAGCCGACCACGATGCGCCCGACGGCTCCGTCGGTGCTCGAACCGAGCACCAGCACCGACGCGCCGCAGTCCCCGGCCGCCTTCAGCAGCGCGGAGGTGACCGACCGGCCGGTGACCGCGTGGTAGTCGATGGGCACGTCGACGCTGAGGTCGACCAGGTACTCCCGGGCCTTGGCCTCGGCCTGCTCCCCCAGCTGCTGGGCGAACTCGGCGTACTCGGCGTCCACCCGGGCCAGCGACGGCGTGGACCACTGGCGGGGCACGACGGTGACCACGCTGAGGGACGTGCCCAGGGCGTGGGCGAGCTGCATCCCGAGGTCCAACGAGCCGCGGCCGCCCTTCTGCGGCACGTACCCGACCAACACGGTCATCAGCGGAGCCTCTCGGGAGTGCAGGAGCGTTCTGGGACGACACGTTCTTCGTCGTCACAGAACGCGACGAACGAGCGAGAAACCGCGGAGCGCATGACCGCAGAGCGCGGAGCGCGACCATCCGACAGAGTCATCAGTGACCCACCTCCTCGGGGGCGTCGACGTCCTCGCCGGCCAGCATCCGGCCCAGGACCGAGTGCTTGCGGCCGTAGAGCAGGTAGAAGACCAGGAACACCGCCACCCAGGCGGCGAACACCAGCCAGGTGATCGGGTGCAGGCTCTTCAGGATCCACAGGCAGGCGATGATCGACAGGATCGGGGTGACCGGGAAGCCCGGGACCTTGAAGCCGCGGGGCAGGTCGGGCTGGCGGTAGCGGAGGATGATCACGCCCAGGGAGACCACGATGAAGGCGGTCAGGGTGCCGATCGAGACCATGTCGATCAGGTAGTCCAGGGGCACGAAGGCCGCCAGCAGGGCGACCGCACCGGCGACGATGATCGTGTTGTTCACCGGCGTCTGGGTCCGCGGGCTGACCTTGGCGAAGACCCGGGGCAGCATGCCGTCGCGACCCATGGCGAACAGGATGCGGGTCTGGCCGTACATGGTCACCAGGGTGACGGAGAAGATCGAGATCACCGCGCCCAGGGCCAGCACCGTGGCCCAGATGGTGTTGCCGGTGATGATCTCCAGGATCTTCGACAACCCTGCCTCGGACTGGCCCTCGAAGTCGGTCCACGGCTGGGCCCCGATGGCCGCGATGGAGACCAGCAGGTAGATGGCGATGACGATGAACAGCGCACCGATCAGCGCCCTCGGCATGGTCTTCTGCGGGTCCTTCACCTCGTCGCCGGCGGTCGAGACGGCGTCCAGACCGATGAAGGAGAAGAAGATCGTGCCGGCGGCCGCGCTGATCCCGGCCACCCCCATCGGCGCGAAGCCGGCGAAGTGGTCGGCGTTGAACGCGGTGAAGGCGATGATCGAGAACATCACCAGCACGGCGAGCTTGATCACCACCATGATCGCGTTCACCCGCGCCGACTCGCTGGCGCCACGGATCAGCAGGAACATGCAGAGGACGACCAGGATGACGGCGGGCAGGTTGATCAGACCGGTCGGGCCGTCCGGGTTCGCGTTGAACGGCGCGTACAGGATCGCCTGCGGCAGGTCGATGCCGGTGAGGTTCAGCAGCGCCTCGTGGACGTAGCCGCTCCACCCCACCGCGACCGCGGCGGTGGACACGCCGTACTCCAGCAGCAAGCAGGCCGCCACCCCCATCGCCACGATCTCGCCGAGAGTCGCGTACGCATACGAGTAGGTGGAGCCCGACACGGGCACCGACGAGGCCATCTCCGCGTAGCAGATGGCCGCCAGACCGGCCGCCACCCCGGCCAGCAGGAAGGAGATGATCACCGCCGGTCCGGCTTCGGGCACCGCGGAGGACAGCACGAAGAAGATCCCGGTGCCCACGGTGGCGCCCACGCCGAACATCATCAGCTGGAAGGTCCCCATGGTCCGGTTCAGCTGCGGGCCGTGCCGATCACCGACGGGCTTGCGGCGGAACAACCCGCCGGCACGGGCGGGAGACGTGGACTCGACGCTCATGGGCCTCCGATCACCAGACGCACGCGACCCGCGCGCCTGGCTGCAGTCTGGCCCAAGAACGCCGTCAGCGGCAGTCCCTCCGCCGGTCGTCACACGGCTGTTTCCTGACCGGCCCCGGCCGACCCCCGGCCGAGTAGATTGTGCCGGGCCACCACCGCGAGAGGATGGGTCCATGACGCAAGCCCCCGGCGCCGCCGCGCCGTCGCCCCTGACGCCCCCCGATCAGGTCGCCACCCTGACCCTGACCGCGCCGGAGCCGCCGCAACGGGTGGCCGCGACCCAGGCGCCGTCGATCGCGCCGCAGGTCGACGCCGCGCAGGTCCCCGCGCTGGACGCCAAGGTGGACGGCTTCCTGACCGCGCTGACCAGCGCGCAGACCCGCTCGCCGGAGTTCGCCGCGCAGGCCGACAACGTCCGCAGCATGGGCGACGCCGACGTCCGCAAGGCGGCCGAGACCTCCAACCGGCTGCTCAACACCCCGGTCAAGGCCCTCAAGGAAGGGGGGATCGCCGAGGGCTCCAAGGTCGGCACCACGCTGCTGGAGCTGCGTCGCACGGTCGAGGACCTCGACCCCAGCCAGGCCACCGGCACCCGCAAGCTGCTCGGCTTCCTGCCCTTCGGCGACAAGGTGGTCGACTACTTCCGCAAGTACCAGGACGCGCAGACCCACCTCAACGGCATCCTGCACAGCCTGCGCAACGGCCAGGACGAGCTGGCCAAGGACAACGCCGCGCTCAACATGGAGAAGCAGAACCTGTGGGCGACCATGGGTCGGCTGACCCAGTACGTCTACGTGGCCGAGCGGCTCGACGCCAAGCTGACCGAGCAGATCGGCACCCTCGAGCTGTCCGACCCGGACCGGGCCAAGGCGCTGCAGCAGGACGTGCTGTTCTACGTCCGGCAGAAGCACCAGGACCTGCTCACCCAGCTGGCGGTCTCGATCCAGAGCTACCTGGCCATCGACATCATCATCAAGAACAACATCGAGCTGATCAAGGGTGTCGACCGCGCCGCCACCACCACCGTGTCGGCGCTGCGCACGGCGGTGATCGTGGCGCAGGCGCTGGGCAACCAGAAGCTGGTCCTGGACCAGATCACCGCCCTCAACACGACCACCTCCGACCTGATCCAGCGCACCTCGGAGATGCTCAAGGACAACTCGGCCGCGATCCAGCAGCAGGCGGCGTCGGCGACCATCGGGCTTCCCCAGCTGCAGGCCGCGTTCGCCAACATCTACGCGACCATGGACTCCATCGACACCTTCAAGCTGCAGGCCCTGGACTCGATGTCGGCCACCATCACCACCCTGGAGGGCGAGGTGACCAAGTCCAAGGAGTACCTGGACCGGGTCTCGCGCGCGGACCAGCGGCTGGCCTCCGGCGCCCTGGACCTCGAGGGTGGCAACCCCGGCGGTCTGCGCTGAGCGCGTTCGCCGACGCTGACCCGACGACGAGCTGAGCTGACGATGGGCTTCAAGGACTGGGTGGCCAAGGTCACCGGCCGGCTGGAGCCGGAGCGGCCGGCCGTCTCCCCCAGCCCTCCCGCCCCGACCGAGCACGACATCATGAACGCGCTCGACCGGGCCGACGCGATGGTGGCCGGTGGCGTGGTGCCGGGACCGGTGCAGTCACGGGTCAAGCGGATCACCGCCACCGTCCGCCAGACGATGCCGCGTCTGCGCAACCTCGGACTCGGCAGCGCGGAGGCGTACTCGGTGATGGCCACCGCCACCGACTACCTCCCCGAGGCGATCAGCGGCTACCTGCGGCTGCCCCGGGACTGGGCCGACTCGCGGCCGATCGAGGCGGGCAAGACCTCGTTGATGCTGCTGATCGACCAGCTCGACCTGCTCGGTTCCACCATGGACAAGATCTTCGACGCCGTGGTCCGGGTGGACGCCGCGGCGCTGGTGGCACACGGCCGGTTCCTGCAGGAGAAGTTCGGCCACCCGGGCAACACGCCGACCGCGCCACCCACGATGAGCCCGCCCTCGGACGCCCCCCGTAGCAGTCTGGACCTCCCATGAGTGACGAGCGACCCACCGATCCCGACCTGC
>JBMDXL010000719.1:0-2593 GCA_048594465.1 Microlunatus sp.
CCCCGGAGCCGGGTGTGCGTGGGCGGCCGGTAGTAGCCCTGCCGGAGGTCGTCCTCCCGCGTCCAGCCCACGTGCACCGGCCGACCCGCTGCCGCCGACAACCGGGCCGCCTCGACGGCGGCACCCGCGCCGGTCTTGCGACCGAACGACCCACCGATCGGGGTTGGCTGGACCCGCACCGGACGGTCCTCGCCCCGGACCTCCTGGCTCCCGCTGATCACCGCGTCGGGGGTCTGGGTCGCGGCCCACACCCGGATCTCGCCGGTCGCCCCCGGCGTCACGTCGGCCAGCGCGGCCACCGGCTCCAGCTGGGCGTGCGCGGCGAGCGGGGTGCGGTAGTCGGCCTCGACCACGGTACCGCCGGACAGCGCCCGGCGGACCGAGCCCTCCCGGCGGATGACCGGTCCGGCGCCCGGCGCGATCAGCGCGTCGATCGCCGCCTGCTCGACCTCCGGCCGGTCCGTCGTCCACGTCAGGTCGAGGGCCTCCACCGCCCGCCCGGCCCGCGTCCGGGTGTCGGCGACGACGCCGGCGAAGCCCGTCTCGAGGTCGCGGACCACCTCGAGCACGCCGGGCAGGCTGCGCGCCGTGCCCTCGCTCGCCGCCGTCAGGGTCGCGTTCCAGGTCGGCGGGTGGGCGACGGCCCCGTACGCCATGCCGTCCAGCCGGGCGTCGTAGCCGTACGTGGCCTCGCCGAGCAGCTTGGCCCGGAAGTCGACCCGGGGAGCGGGCCGGCCGATCCGGGCGAAGTCGGCTACCGCTTTCAGGGTTGGGGCGGTGGCCGGCTCGGTCCAGGCGCCGGTGTGGGCGGCCGCGACCTGCCGGTAGGTCAGGGCGCGACCCGTGCCAGCGGCCGTGAACGCGCCGTCCCTGACGCGCAGCTGCGCCGGTTCCACCCCCAGCTGACGGGCGGCCTCGGCCCGGAGCATCTCGCGGACGGCGGCGGCCGCCTCCCGGACCGGGGTGAACAGGGCGGTCACCGACGAGGAGCCGAAGGTGAACATGGTGGCCAGCGGGAACCCGCGGGCGGTGTCGGCCTGCTGCACGGTCAGGTCGGTCGGTGCGATCTCCAGCTCCTCGGCGGCGATCAGGGCCAGCGTGGTGTGGATGCCCTGGCCCATCTCCACCTTGGGCACGTAGAAGACGACCCCGTCGCCGTCCACGGCGAACCAGACAGCGGCGGACTCCGGGGTCTCCTGCGGCCCCGTGCCGCGCTCGGTGACGAAGTCCACCAGGGTCGGTCGGCCGAGGGTCAGGGCCACCGGGGCACCGACCACCAGGACCCCGGCGCCCGCGCCCAGCCCGATCAGCACCCGCCGTCGCGTCAGCACCCGACGCCGCGGCGCGGTCTCCTCCGAGCCGGCGGCGGGCTCGTCGGGTCCGTCCGCGCCCATCAGCGCTCCCCCGCCGGATCGGTGGCGTCCCGGCCGGCGGCCGCCAGCTCGGCCGCCCGGGCCACCGCGCGGCGGATGCTGTTGTAGCCGCCGCAGCGGCAGAGGTTCACGGTGGCGCTGGCGTCGATCTCGTCGGCGGTCGGGTCGGGGGTGCGTCGCAGCAGGGCCACCGCGGTGAGCACGTGACCGGGCAGGCACCACCCGCACTGGAGCGGGGTCTCCAGGAAGGCCTGCTGGACCGGGTGCAGGGTGGTCACGGCGCCGTCGTCGTCCCGGGTCGCGATCCCCTCCAGCGTGACCACCTCACGGCCGGCCACGTCCGTCGTCCGCACCTGGCAGCTGCGGGTGGCCGCACCGTCCACCAGCACCGTGCAGCAGCCGCACACCCCGACGCCGCAGCCGTAGTGCGTACCGGTGAGACCGAGCTCGTCCCGCAGCACCCAGAGCAGGGGCTCGTCGCCGTGCTCGATCTCGCGGGGGACGCCGTTGACCGTGAGCCGCACGCGGTGCTCCTGAGTTCGGGACGGCGAGGTACGCCGGGGCCGCCATGGTAGCCAGCCCGCGGGATCCACCGGCTCTGCCGACGCGCTGTCTATCCTGCCCGGGTGACCCCCCACGCTCCGACGCCGCTGCCCCGGCCTCCGGCCGGCGTGCTGCTCGCCGCCGGTGCGGGACGGCGGTCGGGAGGTCCCAAGGCGTTGCGGCGCGGAGCCGACGGTCGCTCCTGGGTCGTCGCCGGCGTCCACACCCTGCTCGCCGGCGGGTGCTCGCCGGTCTACGTCACCGTCGGCTGTCGGGCCGACGAGGTGGCCCTCGAGCTGACCGGCGAACCAGTAGAGGTCGTCACCGTGCCGGACTGGTCGAGCGGTCAGGCGGCGTCGGTGCGGGCCGGGCTCGTGGCGGCGAGCCACGGCGGCGCCCCGGCCACCCTGGTCCACCTGGTCGACCTGCCCGACGTGTCGGCGGCCGTCGTCCGGCGGGTGCTGACCGGTCACCACGCCGGCTCGCTGGTCCGGGCCGGCTACCACGGTCGACCCGGTCACCCGGTGCTGATCGGCCGCGACCACCTGGCCCCGGTGCTCACCACCCTGACCGGTGACAGCGGGGCGCGGGACTACCTGGCGACGGCCGGGGTCGCCCTGCTCGCTTGCGACGACCTGGCCAGCGGCGATGACGTCGACCACGGGTGACCTCCTCGA
>JBMDXL010000072.1:0-3301 GCA_048594465.1 Microlunatus sp.
GCGCATCGTCCGCGAGGCGGCCGGCCTGACCGAGGCGATCGCCGGAGCCGGTCGGGAGGCGGCCGCCGCCTTCGGCGACGACACGCTGCTGATCGAGCGCTACGTGGAGCGCGGCCGTCACATCGAGGTGCAGATCCTGGCTGACACCCACGGTCGGGTGCTGGCCCTGCACGAGCGGGACTGCTCGGTCCAGCGACGCCACCAGAAGGTGATCGAGGAGGCGCCCGCCCCGGGGCTGACCGCCAGCAGCCGGACCGCGATCACCGACGCGGCGGTCGCGCTGGCCACAGCGGTCGGCTACGTCAACGCCGGCACCGTGGAGTTCCTGCTGGACGCCGACACCGGTGCGTTCTTCCTGCTGGAGATGAACACCCGGCTGCAGGTCGAGCACCCGGTGACCGAGGCGATCTGCGGTGGCCTCGACCTGGTCGAGCTGCAGCTGCGGGTGGCCGCGGGCGAGCCCCTCACCCTGGACCCGACGACGCTCGGTCCGCACGGCCACGCCATCGAGGCGCGGGTCTACGCCGAGGACCCCTACGCCGGCTTCCTTCCCCAGGCCGGCACCGCCACCTTGGTCCGGTGGCCGACCGGGCCGGGGATCCGGGTGGACCAGGCGCTGGAGACGGGGCAGCAGGTCTCGACCGCCTACGACCCGCTGCTCGGCAAGATCATCGCCGCCGGCCCCGACCGGGAGACGGCTCGGCGCCGCCTGGTCGCGGCCCTGGACGAGACCGTCATCCTGGGTCTGACCACCAACACCGGCTTCCTGCGTCAGCTGGCGAGCCACCCGCGGTTCGTCGACGCGGCCATCGACGTCGCCTGGCTGGACCGGCACCCCGCGCCCCGCCCGGACGGCGCCGTCGCCCGCCGGGCTGCGGCCCGCGCCCTGGTTCAGCAGATCGCGGAGCAGGCCGGTCCCGGGCCCTTCCGGGCCGACGGCTGGCGTCTGGGTGGTCCGGCCGTGCCGCCCGCCGTCACGGTGGTCGACCCGCACGACCCGGCTGCCGACGCGCGGGTCGAGCTGTCCCCGGACGATGCGCAGGGTCCAGGAGAGGCGGTGGCCGCCGTCCTGATCGGCCACGACGGCGTCGAGGTCGTCCACGAGGGGCAGCGCTTCGGCTTCAGCCGCCCGCAACCGTACGGCGAGGAGGTGGCCGCGGTGTCGGACGGCCTGCTGACCGCCCCCATGCCCAGCGTGGTCGTCGCCGACCGTGTGTCGGAGGGGGACCACGTCGACCCCGACCAGATCCTGGTCACGGTGGAGGCGATGAAGATGGAGCTCGCGGTGCGCGCACCCTTCGCCGGCTCGATCAGCGCGGTCGCCGTCCGGGCGGGACAGCGGGTCGCGCTCGACGCCCCGCTGGGGACCGTCGAGCGCCTTGCCTGAGGCTGCTGCCGCCGGGACGGGCGTGGAGCCGGGCCCTCCGCGGCGCCAGAGGACGCAGGCTCAGCTGTAGCGGTGGCTCTTCTCGGAGTGGCCGGCCGGGCGCGTACAGGATCGGCCGTTCATCGACGTGTGGCCGCAGCGCGGGCCCTCGGCGACCGCGACGGTCTCGGCCGCTGCCGGGCTGCCCGGAGCGGCCTTCGGGGTCCGCTTCGGCTTGGCCGTCGCCCCGGTCTTCGCCACCGACGGGTCCGTCCTCGCCACCGACGGGTCTGTCTTCGTCACCGACGACAACGGGGCTGCCGCCGCCTGGTCGGCGCCCGCCGCTGCCTGTCGCCGGGTCGGACCGCTGCTGTTCCGGGCGGCGTACCGGGCCTCGCGCATCGCCCTCTGGGCGTCCAGCTTGCTCACACCCCTGACTCTACGTTCCGGCGCTGACGCCGCGGCCCGGCGCCGTCGGCAGACCCGCTCACCGCGGCTGAGACCGGCTCAGAACAGGGTCGCCTGCGGGGGTAGCGGAGCCACCGGTGGTGGGGCGTCCGACGGCCGCAGCACGGGCGGTCCGGCCAGACCATGGCGTCGCAGCAGCGGCCCCGCCCGACGCGCCAGGTCCGAGGCGTAGGAGCGGAGCACGTAGCTGCCCTGCCCGTAGAGCTCCCGGTAGGGACCGACCAGCTCGGGGCGGTGGCGTTCGAGGAACGCCCAGAACCACTCACGCGCCCCCGGCCGCAGGTGCAGGGCGAAGACCGTGGCACTGGTCGCTCCGGCGGCTGCGACCCGACCCAGCAGCTCGTCCAGCTGGCTGTCGCTGTCGGTCAGGAGGGGGAGCACCGGCGCCACCAGCACCTGGCAGGGCAGTCCGGCGTCGGCGATCGCTCGCACCAGCGCGAGACGTGCGCGCGGACCGGGCGTGCCGGACTCCAGGACGTCATGGAGGGCCTCGTCCAGCACGGCCAGCGAGATGCCGATCCCGATCGGCACCCGGTCGGCCAGCGACGCCAGCAGCGGGAGGTCACGGCGCAGGGTGGTGCCCTTGGTGAGGATGGAGAACGGGGTGCCCGAGTCCGCCAGAGCCTGGGCGATCCCGGGCATCAGCCGGTAGCGACCCTCGGCGCGCTGGTAGGGGTCGGTGTTGGTGCCCAGGGCCACCGCCTCCCGCCGCCAGGACGACCGGGTCAGCTCGCGCCGGAGCACCTCGACGACGTTGATCTTGACCACGATCTGGGTGTCGAAGTCGGAGCCGGTGTCCAGCTCCAGGTAGCTGTGGGTCCGGCGCGCGAAGCAGTAGGTGCAGGCGTGACTGCAGCCGCGGTAGGGGTTCACGGTCCACGAGAACGGCACCCCAGCCGCGGCTGGGACCTGGTTCAGCGCGGACTTGGCCAGCACCTCGTGGAAGGTCAGCCCGGCGAACTCGGGAGTCTGCACAGAGCGGACCAGGTGCGACACCGACGGCAGCCCCGGCAGTCCCGGAGCCGCGTCGTCGATGGTGTCGATCCGTTGAGCATCCCAGCGCACGCTTTATTCAGACACAGGAGCGAATAGGCGGCCAAGCGACGTCGCAGATCTCGGCCGGGACGCACGAACGCCCGGTGGCCCCGAGGGGCCACCGGGCGTCGGTGTGCTGCGGTTCGGCGTGCGCCGGCGGTCTAGCCGCCTTCGTTGAGCTCGGCCTGACGCTCGACGTTCTGGTCCGGCGTGAGCGAGCGGGCGTCCTCCCGCTTGCTCTTCAGCACGATAGGCGGCGGGGTGGTCCGCAGCCGCTTCGACTTCGTCTGGATGTAGCTGAAGTTGCTGCTGTAGACGTTGTAGTAGCTGGTGCCGACGACCCGGAGGATCATGTCGTCGTTGTAGAGCGAGCCGTTGCTGGTCAGGTTCTGCGAGCCGGTCCAGACCACGCGCTGGTTCTTGCCCTGCACG
>JBMDXL010000720.1:0-1703 GCA_048594465.1 Microlunatus sp.
TGCTGGAAGATCGCCACCACCACGACCCAGGACAGGAAGTGCGGGAGGTAGAGCACGTTCTGCACGATCCGGCGCATCCGGTCCGACAGCAGGCTGTTGAGCATCAGCGCCAGCACGATCGGGATCGGGAAGACGAAGAGCACCTGCACCACGGTCAGGATCAAGGTGTTGCGGACCGCGTTGAGGAAGTCCGGGTCGCCGTTGACGAGCACCGCGAAGTTGTCCCAACCGGTCCAGGCGCTGCCCCTGATGCCGAGGAAGGGCTGGTAGTCCTGGAAGGCGATCACGTTGCCGAGCAGCGGCAGGTAGTGGAAGGCGAGCAGGGCGGCGATGCCCGGCGCGGCCATCACGATCAGCACCCGGTCACGGCGCCACCGAGCCGCGGTGCTCAGCCGCTGTCGGGTCACGGTGGTGCTCACAAGGGTCTCGTCTCCGTCGGCGCCCGGGTCATGGGGGACTTTACGTTGTAAACACAAGGCTTGGTCGGCGGGTCGGACCGGGGTCGTCCCGGGGGCGATATCTCGGGGCCTGGGGTCGGCTCGCCGCACTAGGGTGGTCGACATGAGCTCGCGCATCCTGACCGCTGTCGCGTGGCCGTACGCCAACGGCCCGCGCCACATCGGTCACGTCTCCGGTTTCGGTGTCCCCTCCGACGTCTTCTCCCGGTTCATGCGGATGAGCGGCCACGCGGTGCTGATGGTCTCCGGCACCGACGAGCACGGCACCCCGATCTCGGTCCAGGCCGAGCGGGAGGGGCTGACCACCCGCGAGCTGGCCGACAAGTACAACCGGGTGATCGCCGGCGACCTGCAGGGTCTGGGCCTGTCCTACGACCTGTTCACCCGCACCGTCACCCGGAACCACTACCGGGTGGTGCAGGACGTCTTCAAGGGCCTGTACGACAACGGCTACGTGGTGCCCAAGGTGACCAAGGGGGCGGTCTCGCCGTCCACCGGTCGCACGCTCCCGGACCGCTACATCGAGGGCACCTGCCCGATCTGCGGCTTCGACGGCGCGCGGGGCGACCAGTGCGACAACTGCGGCAACCAGCTCGATCCGGTCGACCTGATCAACCCGCGCAGCCGGATCAACGGCGAGACCCCGAAGTTCGTCGAGACCGAGCACTTCTTCCTGGACCTGCCCGCCCTGGCCGGCTCGCTGGGCAGCTGGCTGTCCTCGCGCACCGACTGGCGCCCCAACGTGCTCAAGTTCAGCCAGAACCTGCTGGACGACCTGCGGCCGCGGGCCATCACCCGCGATCTCGACTGGGGCGTGCCGATCCCGCTGGACGGCTGGTCCGACCAGCCGATGAAGCGGCTGTACGTCTGGTTCGACGCGGTGATCGGCTACCTCTCCGCGTCGGTGGAGTGGGCCCGGCGCACCGGCGACCCGGAGGCGTGGCGGAAGTGGTGGGAGGATCCCGAGGCCCTCAGCTACTACTTCATGGGCAAGGACAACATCGTCTTCCACTCCGTCATCTGGCCGGGCATACTGCTCGGGCACAACGGCCAGGGCGACCACGGTGGCCAGGTCGGTCCGCTGGGCGAGCTGCGGCTGCCGGACGAGGTGGTCTCGAGTGAGTTCCTGACCATGAGCGGCTCCAAGTTCTCCACCTCGCGCGGTCAGGTCATCTACGTCGGTGACTTCCTGAACGAGTTCGGGCCGGACGCGCTGCGCTACTTCATCGCCGTGGCCGGCCCGGA
>JBMDXL010000721.1:0-2195 GCA_048594465.1 Microlunatus sp.
GGCGTCGCCGGCGGTCAGCAGGGCCACGGCCAGCGCGGCCACGAACCAGCACCGGGCGGCGACGGCGGCGGCCCGCACCAGCCGCAGCCGGTCGCCCTCCAGCACGCCCGCCTGCTGACCGCGGGCCGGTGGCACCAGGAACGTGCCGACCACCAGCAGCCCGATGGAGGCAGCGGCGGCGAGGTCGTGCACCGTACGGGCGATCGGCTGGCCCCAGCGGACCAGGGCACCGGGATCGAACAGCGCCGGGGTGATCGGAGCCAGCGCCCCGGTCGCGGCCAGGATGGTCACCGCGACCAGCACAGCCAGCCCGGTGGCGGCCGCCGCGACGCTCAGCGTCCGCCCGGAGACGGCGGCGGGTGGGGTCGGGATCGGGTCGGGCACCGGTTCAGTCTAGGAAGAGATCCCAGCAGACCCAGCCACCACCGATGAGCGAGCGGCCGGGGCGAGGGGTCGTCAGTCGAACAGCGAGATCGGCTCGTCCCAGGCGATGGTCTCCCAGGCCGGGGCCGGCAGCTCCTCGGCCCGGTTCTCCGCCACCACGGCCGAGTGCGCGCCACAGCCGTGGTCGACGCTGACGACGCGGGCGTCGGACGGTGAGTACGCGTTCGCGCAGACGCCGAACAGGACGCCGAGCGAGCCCTCGATCCGGGTGAAGAAGCCGCAGCTCTCGCACACGTCGGGCGCCTGCCGGGTCATCTCGTTGTCCGGTCCGCCGTCGGAGGCGAGCCACCGCTCGGCGGCCTCGTCGCGACCTTCCCGCGACAGCACCCGCTCGCGGCCCAGCCCGAGCTCGGCCACCACGGCCCGTAGCTGGCTGGCCTCGGCCGGGTCGGTGTCGGCGGCGTGCTCGCCGCCGGTGTACCCCGGCTCGAGCCGCGGGTCCTCCGGTGCGGTCGGCATCAGCAGACCGGCGGTCACGTCGCCGGGCTGGATCCGGTCGGCCCAGGGGACCCACTCCTCCGCCATCAGCGCGGTGTCTCCCGGCAGCAGCACGACCTCGTTGACGGTGGGCGTCTTGGCCCGGGCGGCCCGGACGAGGGTCACCGACCAGCGCCAGCCCGCGTACCCGGGATGCGGGCAGGCGAAGAAGTGGCTGACCACACGGTCGGCGTCGGCCTCGATGCCGAGATGGTCGCCGACCCCGAGGGTGCCGGCGGTCTCCGCGGCCGCCGAGCGGGCGAGGTCGATGGCCTCGGCGCCGACCTGGTCGGGCTTGACGGCGCGAGCGCGCGCGGGGGCAGCCACGACCGGCCTAGAGCTCGAGCTCGTCGGCGACGGCCCGGAGCACGCTGGCCACCTTGCCCCCGGTCTTGGAATCGGGATGACGACCGCGGCGGTACCCGTTGCCGACGTTGTCGAGCATCTTGATCAGGTCCTCCACGATCACGGCCATCTGCTCGGCCGGCTTGCGCTGGGCCTTGGACAGCGACGGCGGGGCCTCCAGCACACGCAGCGACAGGGCCTGCTCACCGCGTCGTCCCTCGACGACCCCGAACTCGACCTTCTGCCCGGGCTTGAGGGTGGTCACACCGTCGGGCAGCGCCGTGGACCGGACGTAGACGTCGCCGCCCTCGTCCTTGGTCAAGAAGCCGAAACCCTTGTCGGCGTCGTAGAACCTCACCTTGCCTACTGGCACGTCAACCCTCACTCGAACCACCCCGACGACCGTTGTCGACGAGTCGAACCGCTTCCCAGCCAGCCAAGAGTAGTGGGTAGGCCAGGGCGTCCCAACCGACTTACCCCGATCCACCGGTCAATCTCCGGACGGTCTCCGGACCCCGCAGGACGTCAGTCTGGCTCGAAGCGCCCCTGCTGCGCGATTTCCGACCACGGACGTCATCCGCGCGCCCCCGACCGACGCGAGCGTACGTTCTCCGACCACGGGCGGCATCCGCACGCCCCCGACCACCCGACCCGTACGTTCTCCGACCACGGTCGGCATCCGCACGGTCAGGGCCGCAACGGCGCGAGCGGCAGGTTGACGATGGCCCGGCTGAGCGCTTCCACCGGTTCCACCGCCGAGCGCGGGTTGGCCAGCAGCGCCATCTCGACGTCGGGCAGCTCCGGCAGCTCGAACCGGCCGGTCAGGATCTGCAGATCGGCCGGGACCCGGGACCGGGCCAGCACGCAGATGCCGATGCCCGCCCGCGCCGCGGCCAGCACGCCGTTGATCTCCCGGGTGTTGCAGGTGA
>JBMDXL010000722.1:0-10572 GCA_048594465.1 Microlunatus sp.
ACGCGAACGAGAAGTTCGTCCGCGACTTCGTGGCGGCCTGGGGTCGGGTGACCGAGCTGGACCGGTTCGACCTGCACCGCTGAGCCTGACCCTCGTACGAGGCACGAACGGCCCCCACCCGGACTCGGGTGGGGGCCGTTCACGTCAGGCGCTGAGCTGCGTCGTTTGCGTCAAAGTCACCCCGATCGGGCCCGAAACGGCGCGACAAGCCGGGCGGGCGGCCAGCCGGGGTGACTTTGACGCACTCTCACCCTGGACTCACCAGATGGCGACGCGCTCCGCCGGGTCCAGCCAGAGCGCATCGTCGGGAGTGACGTCGAAGGCGGCGTAGAAGTCGTCGACGTTGCGGACGATCTGGTTGCAGCGGAACTCGTTGGGGGAGTGCGGGTCGGTGGCCAGGCGCTGCTTGATCAGCTCGGGCCGCGACTTGGACTGCCAGATGGCGCCCCAGGACAGGAACAGCCGCTGCTCGTCGGTGTAGCCGTCCACCGGCTCCGGGGTGCTGTCGCCACGGGCGATCCGGTACGCCTTGAGGGCGATCGACAGGCCGCCGAGGTCACCGATGTTCTCGCCGATGGTCAGCTTCCCGTTCACGTGGGAGTCCGGGGCCTCGACCGGGGTCAGCGCGTCGTACTGCCCGATCAGCGCGCCCGTCCGCTCCTCGAACGCAGCCCGGTCGGCCTCGGTCCACCAGTCCCGCAGCGCCCCGTCGCCGTCGCAGGTGGAGCCCTGGTCGTCGAAGCCGTGGCCGATCTCGTGCCCGATCACCGCACCGATGCCGCCGTAGTTGACCGCGTCGTCGGCGTGCTCGTTGAAGAACGGCGGCTGCAGGATGGCGGCCGGGAACACGATCTCGTTCTTCAGCGGGTGGTAGTAGGCGTTGACCGTCTGCGGGGTCATCAGCCACTCCTCGCGGTCGACCGGCTGGCCGATCTTGGTCAGCGAGCGGTCGAGCTCGAAGGACGCCGCCCGCTGCACGTTGCCGAGCAGGTCGTCGACGTCGACGGCCAGCGCCGAGTAGTTCCGCCACTTGCTGGGGAAGCCGATGTGCGGTCGGAACTTGGCCAGCTTGGTCAGCGCCTCCGCCTTGGTCTCCTCGGTCATCCAGGACAGCTCGGTGATGGAGGAGTGGTAGGCCTTGATCAGGTTGCCCACCAGCTCATCCATCCGCTGCTTGGCCACCGGCGAGAAGTGCCGCTGGACGTAGATCTTGCCGATCGCTTCGCCGACCGCGGCGTTGCTGTCATCCACCGCGCGCTTCCAGCGCTCGCGCAGCTGCGGGGTGCCCTGCAGGGTGGTGCCGTAGAAGGCGAAGTTCTCGGCGACGATCGCGCTGGACAGGTACGGGGCGTACGAGCCGATCACCCGCCACTTCAACCAGACCTTCCAGGTCTGCAGCCGGTCCTCGGTCAGCAGGGCGGCCACGTCGGTGAAGAACGACGGCTGCTCCACCACCAGCTCGGCCATGTGGCGCTCGTCGATGTCGGCGCCGGCCATGAACGTCCGCCAGTGCAGGGCGGGGCTGGCGGCGCTGAAGTCGCTCAACGAGGTCAGGTTGTACATCAGCCGCAGATCGCGGGTCTTGACCTTGTCCCAGTGGCAGGCGGCGATGTCGGTCTCCAGGTCGACGATCCGCTGGGCCTGGGTGGCCGGGTAGTCCACGCCCACCAGCTCGAGCATCCGACCGACGTGGCCCTGGTACGCCTCCCGGACCTCGGCGTACTCGTCCTCGCGGTAGTACGCCTCGTCGGGCAGTCCGAGGCCGCTCTGGCCGACGAACATCACGTAGCGGTTCGGGTCGCCGGGGTCGGACTCGGTGTCCACGCCGACCAGGCCGCGGACACCGAGCCGGGCCAGGGCCCCCAGCAGCTCGATCAGCTCCGGGATCTCGGTCACCGCGTCGATCCGGGCCAGCAGCTCGTTGATCGGCTGGGCGCCGGCCGCCTCGATGGTGTCGGTGGCCATGAAGCTGGCGTACAGGTCGGCGATCTTGGCCTCGTCGCTGCCGTCCGCCGCGGTCGAGCGGTCCATGCCGGTGATGATGTCGCGGACCGCCTCCTCGGCGGCGTCGCGCAGGACCATGAAGGACCCGGTGAGCGGCTTGTCGTCCGGTATCGGGGTCCGTTCGATCCAGGAGCCGTTGACGTGCCGGAACAGGTCGTCCTGGACCCGCACGTCGGTGTCGAAGGTGGAGAAGTCGAGGGCCGGGGTGGAGTGCGTCACGTCAGTGATGCTACCCACGCCCGGCCCTCGGTCGTCCTGCTCGCCCGGTCTCAACCGGGCAGAGAGGTCAGCGCTTCCAGACGATCTTCAGCGGGTCCTGGGTCAGGTTCGCTGTCGGCTTCGGGCTGTAGTAGGGCGTGATGCGGCAGGGCCCCTGCTTGCAGTCGCCCACGGCCTTCATCGACAGGTAGACCGACGACTCGGCGATCGCGGGGTTGTCGTAGTCCAGCCGGATCTTGAGGTTGTCCAGCGCGTCCTCGTCGTAGGACCACTCGAAGGTGCCCTCCTTCGGGGTGGTCCCGCTGACCTTGGTCACGTTGTTCGGGCAGCCCGGGTTCTTCAGGTCCTTGGACTTCATGCACTTCTTCACGTTGTCCTTGACCGCGCTGGTGAACGCCTTCTCCCCGGCCGAGGTCAGGGTCGGCTCGATGTCGGAGAGACCCCGCGGGTAGTCCGACGCGCTCTTGACGATCAAGGTGTTGCTCTTGCCGTAGTCGACCAGCTTGTTGCCGCTGGTGAAGGTGTACGCCCCGGGGAACACGGAGATCTTGTTGCTCTCCACCGCGACCCCGTTGATGATCATCGGCAGGGTCTTGTCCAGCTTGGACTGCAGGTCCAGGTCGGCGGCCACCTCGCGCATCTTCCAGACGTCGCCGTCCTTCTCGACGGAGAAGTCGGCGTTGACGTTCTGGCTGCCCAGCTTGAACGAGGCCGTGACGCGGTAGGCGTACTCGTCGTCCACCTCGGGCACGTTGATCGCGCTGATCGGCGCGGTCTTGTTCGACACGGCCAGCACCTCGTTGGTCAGGAACGTCGTGTCGGCGGGCGCGGTCGACGCGAAGCCCAGGGCCGTCTGGGCGTCGCCGGCAGCCAAGGCGTCCAGGTAGCCCTTCACCGCGTCCGAGGCCTTGGTGGCCTCGACCGGCGGCGCGCTGCTGGTGCCACCACCGCCCCCGGTGCCCCCGGTGGCGACCCGGTCGTCACCGTTGCGGCTGACCGCGACGCCGATGCCGATGGCCGCCACGATCAGCGCGAGGACGACCGCACCGATGATGATCGGCACCGCCTTCGACTTTTTGGGTGGCTGCCCGCCGGGGTACGCCCCGTACGGCTGCTGCGGTCCACCGGGACCCTGCGGTCCCTGGGGCCCACCGGGGCCCTGGTAGCCGCCCGGACCCTGGTAGCCACCGGGTCCCTGAGGCCCCCCGGGCCCACCCGGTCCCTGCGGTCCGCTCTGCCCGTACGCGGGGTAGGGGCCGCTGGGGGTCGGCTGGCCGTAGGCCGGTCCCGGGCCACCGTACGGCTGACCGGGCGGGGTCGGCTGACCCTGGTGGGGCTGGCCCGGCTCGGGCTGGCCGGGCTGGTTTCCGAAGGGGTTGTTCCCGCTCACTGTGACTCGCTTCGTTCGGCGTGGTGGGTCAGCGGCTGCCAGGTGGCCGTCTGGGCAGACGGACCGCCGGCAGCGGATGGGGCGCTGGACCCCGAGTGACGGCATGAGGTTACCCAAGGAGAGGGCCAGCGTCAGGAAGTTCCCGGAATTGTGAGCCAAGCGAACAAAAGCGACGGCGCCGACCCGAGAGGGTCGACGCCGTCGCTTCGGCCGAGCCCGGACTCAGCCGGCGGTGACGGCCTTGGAGGCCTTGCGCACCTGGATGCCGAGGACGATGAGGGCGAGGCCGAAGACGATCGCCCAGATGCCGATCAGCCAGATCAGGGCGACCAGACCGATACCGAGGTTGAACAGCACCACGATGCCGAAGACCAGGCCGATCGCGCCGGAGACCGCCCCCCAGATCCAGGCGCCGGGGGCGTCCTTGCGGATGCTCACGTTCGCCACGATCTGCAGGACGCCGATCAGGATGGACCAGATGGCGATCAGGATCACCATGAAACCGAGCGTCTTGCCCGGCCACACGAGGATGATCAGACCGAAGAGCAGGCTGACCACGCCGAGGAAGACGCGGAGGCCGACCCCCGGGGCGCCGCGGTGCCGGATGGCGTCGATCAGGTCGACGACCCCGTCCACGACCGCGAAGACACCGATCACGATGGCCAGCACGATCGCGGTGGTGATCGGTGAGGTCAGGGCGATGATGCCGAACACGATGGCCAGGGCACCGCGGACGATGGCCCAGATCCAGGCTCCTCGGGCGATCTCGGCGTACTGGACGGCGATGGGGTTGTTGGAGAGGGTGGACATGACGTTCCTTTCGACGGGCAGGCCCACTTCTCGCAGGGGGCGGCACCATCGTGGCGCGGTTCGACCCGCCGGTGGGGGATGCGCCGATCGTGGACGCATCACGATTCGGTGCAGATCTGTGCAGGGCCGCCGGGTGGTGTCTCAGAGGGGCTCGGTGGCGGGGAGGGTCTCGGTCGTCCGGCGCCGGGCACCGCGCAGACCGGCCACGGTCAAAACGACCAGCGCGACCCAGACCAGACCGAAGCCGATCCACCGCGCCGTCGACATCGCCTCCCCGAAGAAGAACACCCCCAGCAGGAACTGGGCGGTCGGGGTCAGGTACTGCAGCAGGCCGACGGTGCTGAGCGGCAGCCGGGTGGCTGCGGCGGCGAACAGCAGCAGTGGGATCAGGGTGACCAGGCCCGAGGAGGCCAGCAGCAACGACGTGCCGACGCCCTGGTGGGCGAAGACGAGCGCGCCGGTGGCCTGGAGCCAGAGCAGGTAGCCGACGGCCACCGGGGTGAGCGCCGCCGACTCCACGGTCAACGTCTCCAGGGCCCCGGAGTTGATCTGCTTCTTGAGCAGGCCGTAGGTGGCGAAGCTGGCGGCGAGGGTCAGTGAGACCCAGGGCGGGTGGCCGTACTCGACGGCCAGGACCAGCACGGCCACGGCGGCCAGCCCGACGGCGGCCCACTGCCCCGCGCCCATCCGCTCGCGCAGCACGACGACGCCGAGCAGCACCGACAGGATCGGGTTGATGTAGTAGCCGAGGGCGGCCTCGACCACGTGCCCGCTGTTGACGGCCCAGATGTAGACCCCCCAGTTGACCGCGATCAGGGCGGCCGCCGCGGTGAGCAGCAGCAGCGTCCGGGGCCGGGCGATGCTGCGCCACCAGCCGCGCCGGCGGAGAACCACCAGCAGCATCCCGGCCAGCACGAGCGACCAGACGATCCGGTGGGACAGGATCTCCAGCGGCCCGGCGGCGGCCAGCAGCGGCCAGTAGAGCGGGACCAGGCCCCACATCCCGTAGGCCCCGAGCCCGTACGCGATCCCGTGCCGGTGTCGTTCCCGCTCGTCCACGTCCCGCCCTTCCCTCGCTCGACGCCCGGGGGAGTGTACGTCCGGCGACCCGGCCGGCGGTCCGGACGAGACGACCCCGCGGGCCGAGGGCCCACGGGGTCGCTGTCTGGTCCGGTCAGTCCCGGTCTGGTCCGGTCAGCCCCGGGGGGACCGCAGGGTGCCCGCCGGGGTGGCGTCGGCGGTGCTGTGCGCACCGTCCTCGGCTCCCGGGGCGGCGTTGGGCAGGGTGACGATGTCGAAGGTCTCGCCACCGTGCTGGTTCACCCCGCTGCGGATGCTGCGGGTGACCACCGACGACGCCAGCTTGTGGCGCAGGATCAACGGGTCGGCGTAGAGGTCCTTGGTCAGCGCGATGCACATGCCGACCATCACCACGACGAACGGCAGAGCCGCCACGATGGTGATCTGCTGCAGCCCGGTCAGCGCCTCCGAGGGGTCGTCACCGCCGGCCAGCAGCATCACCGCGGCGACCGCACCCATCATCACGCCCCAGAACACGATCAGCGGCTTGCGCGGCTCCTCGACGCCGTACGAGCTGATCGATCCCATGATGATCGAGGCCGAGTCGGCGCCGGTGACGAAGAAGATGCCGACCAGGACCATGATCAGCACGATGCTGATCGCGGTCAGCGCGCCGGGCATGTTCAACGCGTCCATCAGGTTGTAGAGCGTCATCCCGGTGTTCACGGTGGGTGTGCCGTCCACGTCGGTGACCAGTGGGGTGGTGGTGCCGGCCCCCTGGGCCGCCTCCTGCAGACCGATCGCGGAGCCGCCGAAGATCGCGAACCAGAGCAGCGAGACCGCGCTCGGCACCAGCAGCACGCCGCTGACGAACTGCCGGATGGTGCGACCACGGCTGATCCGGGCGATGAACATGCCGACGAAGGGCGTCCAGCTGATCCACCACGCCCAGTAGAAGATCGTCCAGCCCGACAGCCAGGCCTCCATCTCCGGGCCGCCGGCCGCGGCGGTCCGTGACGCCATCCCCGGCAGGTCCTGGAAGTACTCGCCGACCGCGGTCGGGAGCATGTTGAGGATGAAGATCGTCGGGCCGGCCACGAAGACCAGGACGGCGAGCACGGCGGCCAGCACCATGTTGATGTTGGACAGCCACTGGATGCCGCGCTCGATGCCGGAGACCGCCGACGCCACGAAGGCGCAGGTCAGCACGGCGATGATGATCACGTAGAGGATGCCGCTCGGCTGGGCCAGGGCCCCGTTGGCCTGCAGACCCGAGGCGATCTGGATGGCGCCCAGACCGAGCGAGGCGGCCGAGCCGAACAGCGTGGCGAAGATCGCCAGCATGTTGATGATCTTGCCGCCCGCGCCGTTGACCACCTTCTTGCCGAACAGCGGGGTGAAGATGTCACTGAGCAGCTGGCGCCGCCCCATCCGGTACGTGCCGTAGCCCATGGCCATGCCGACCACGGCGTACATGGCCCACGGGTGCAGGGTCCAGTGGAACAGCGAGGTCGCCATGGCGATCCGGGCCGCTTCAGCGGTCTGCCCGTCGACCGTGCCGGGCGGGGGGTTGACGTAGTGGTAGAGCGGCTCGGCCGCCCCCCAGAACATCAGGCCGATGCCCATCCCGGCGGCGAACATCATCGAGATCCACGACCAGGTCCTGAACGCCGGCTTCTCCCCGTCCTTGCCGAGTGGGATGTTGCCGAACCGGCTTGCGGCCAGCCAGAGCACGAACACCACGAACAGCGACGCGGTCAGCACGAACGCCCAGCCGGTGGCGCTCATCACCCAGCCCAGGGCTGCGGTGGAGGCGGTCGAGAGACTCTCGGTGCCGAGGAAGCCCCAGACCACGAAGGCGATGGTGAGGGCGGCGACGACGCCGAAGATCACCTTGTCGACGCCCTTGCCGATGGCGTCCAGCTTCAGGTTGTCGGGGCGGTGGTCGAGCAGGCGGCGGAGCAGCGCCCGGTCGCCCTCCTGCTCGGTCCGGGTGACCGCCTCCTCGGAGTAGTCCTCCGCGTTCTCCTCGGTGGCGGTCGGGTCGGTCGGAACGGGATCGGCGTGGTCGCCGCGGGCCGTGGTCACGGGCCGGGTGTCAGTCATGGGCGGTGCCTCCTAGGGTCACGCCGGGCGGCAGGTTGGGGGCGTCGGTGGACAGCTCGACGAAGATCACGCCGTCCACCACCTCGACCCGGTGGGTGCGGACCGGCCGCTTCGCCGGTGGTTGGTCGACGGCGCCGGTGCGCAGGTCGAAGCAGGAAGCGTGCAGCGGGCACTCGACCAGGCAGCCGTCCAACCACCCGTCGGCCAGCGAGGCGTCCTGGTGGGTGCAGGTGTCGTCGATCGCGTACACCTCGCCGTCGTCGGTGTGGAAGACCGCGATGGGAGGTGACGCGTCCACGCGCAGACCCTCGCCGGCGGGGATGGCGGTGAGGGGGCCGATCTCGAGCAACGCGGGCCTCCGTCGAGGTTGGTGGGGTCGTCCGACCCGGAGAGGTACCCCAGAGAATCCGCCGCCGGGCCGAATATGTCAAGGCTCCGACCTGTCGATCCGTGCACGTGTCACACAGTCGTAAAGCGCGGCGATCTGTCGTGTGACTAGGTGGTCCGACCGCTGGCGGGCGAAGCCGGAGTTGCGGTAGATTCGACGCGTTCCACCATGTGCTACTCGTCAGGCGGTTGAGAGTGCGTTCCTCCCTGCTCGTCGTCGGGGCCGGTCTGGCCGGTCTCAGTGCCGCTCGCGCCGCCCGTCAGGCCGGTTTCGCCGGCCCGGTCACGGTTGTCGGTGCCGAGACGCACCGTCCGTACGACCGCCCGCCGCTGTCCAAGGACTACCTGCTGGGCGCGGTCGGGGTCGGTGACCTCGGCCTCGAGGGGTCCGCGGAGGACCTGCAGGTGGACTGGCGGCTCGGTGCCGTGGCCACCGCCTTCGACGCGGAGCGGCGTCGGCTGACGCTGGCCGACGGGGGCACGCTCGAGGCCGATGCGGTGGTGCTGGCCACCGGCTCCACCGCCCGGCGGCTGCCCGGGGTCACCGGCCCGAACGTGCTCACCCTGCGCACGCTGGACGACGCCGACCGGCTCCGGTCGCTGCTGCGTCCCGGAGCTGCGGTGGCCGTCGTCGGAGCCGGGCTGATCGGGTCCGAGCTGGCCTCGGCCGCGCTCACCCTGGGCTGCACGGTGACCCTGATCAGCAACGAGACCAACCCGCTGGCCCGCCTGTACGGCGACGACCTCGGCCGGGTCTTCCTGGACTGGCACCGCGAGCACGGCGCCACGTTCGTGTACGGCACCTCGGTGACCGGGGTCGGCGCGGGCCCGGGCGAGGAGGGCGTCGCGGAGCTGCTGGTCGAGACGCCGGACGGGACGCGCGTCGTCGGTGCGGACGTGGTCGTGGTGTCGGTCGGCGGCGCTCCCGACGTGGCCTGGCTGGCCGGCTCCGGTCTGGCCGTGGTCGACGGCGTGGTCTGCGACGAGCGCGGACTGACCTCGGTGGACGGCGTCGGGGCGGTGGGCGACTGCGCGTCCTGGTGGGACCCCCGCCTGGGCCGGCACCACCGGGCCCAGCACTGGACCGACGCCCTGGAACGACCGGCCGTGGTGGTCTCGGCTCTGCTCGGGGTGCCGCTCGGCCGGGCGCGGCCCTACCTGCCCTACTTCTGGTCCGACCAGTACGGCCGCCGGATCCAGCTGGCCGGCTACCCGACGCTGGCCGACGAGATCGAGGTCGACGGTGACGTGAGCGACGTGGCCGCCGGGTTCGTCGCCCACTACCGCCGCGCCGGTGAGCCGGTGGCGATCCTGTCGGTGGGCCGGCCCCGCGACTTCACCCGCGCCCGCAAGCAGCTGACCACGGAGCTGGGTCATCTGCCGGCCGAGCTCGTCCCCACCCCCTGAGCTCTCGCCGCCCGAGCGCCCTCGAGCCTGAGTTCCCCGCCTCACCGAGAAACCGTGACCCCCTGGAGGACCGCGTGACCATCCTCGATCCCTCGCTCAGCACGGCCCGGGAGCAGATCTCGGAGAGCCTGATCTCCACCCTGCCCGGGATGAGCTACGTCGCCGACGAGGTGTTCGCCGCCGAGCAGGCCGCGATCCTGGAGCAGATGTGGTTCTGCGCCGTGCGTTCGGCCGACCTGACGGGCCCGGGAGCGTTCCGGACGGTGCAGATCGGCCGGGAGAGCGTGATCGTCTCGCGCAACCGCCGGGGCGAGATCCGGGCCTTCGTGAACATCTGCCGTCACCGGGGGGTGCGGCTGTGCGCGGAGCCCGAGGGCCAGGTGAAGCGAGCTTTCCAATGCATGTACCACGCGTGGACGTACGACCTGGACGGCACGCTGATCGCCGCCCCCAACCTGACCAAGATGCCCGACATCGACCGGCAGACGTACGCACTGGTCCGGCCGCACGTCCGGGAGTACCTGGGCTACGTGTGGCTCTGCCTGGCCGACGAGCCGCCGCCCTTCGACGACGAGGTGATCGGCGCGGTGCGGGACCGGCTGGGCGACGAGCACCTGATCGACGGCTACGACGTGGCCCAGCTCGCGCTGGGGCGGCGGATCACGTACGACGTCGCCGCCAACTGGAAGCTGATCGTGGAGAACTTCATGGAGTGCTACCACTGCGCGACCATCCACCCCGAGCTGACCGAGGTGCTGCCTGAGTTCGCCGACGGACTGGCTGCGCAGTACTTCGTGGGTCACGGCGCGGAGTTCGGCGACGACATCCAGGGCTTCACCGTCGACGGGTCGCAGGGTCTGGACCGGCTGCCCGGGATCGCCGAGGACCAGGACCGGCGCTACTACGCCATCACGGTCAAGCCCAACGTGTTCATCAACCTGGTGCCCGACCACGTGATCGTCCACCGGATGTTCCCGCTGGCCGCGGACCGGACGGTGGTGGAGTGCGACTGGCTCTACCTGCCGTCGGTGGTGGCCGAGGGCCGCGATCTCGACGCGTCGGTCGAGCTGTTCCACCGGGTCAACCAGCAGGACTTCGAGGCCTGTGAGCGCTGCCAGCCGGCCATGTCGTCCCGGGTCTACGCCGACGGCGGGGTGCTGGTGCCCAGCGAGCACCACATCGGTGCGTTCCACGACTGGATCACCGACCGGGTCGGGCCGTCGATCGAG
>JBMDXL010000723.1:0-3802 GCA_048594465.1 Microlunatus sp.
GCGTCGTCGATCTCGGCGCCGTCACCGACGCCGAGGTCCCGAGCAACCTCGGGCTGCGCGACCAGATCGCGGCCCTGACCTGGGTCCGCGACAACATCGCGGCGTTCGGCGGCGACCCCACCCGGGTCACGGTGGCCGGGCAGTCGGCGGGCTCGGCGTCGGTGTCGTTGCTGATGACCGCCCCCCGCGCCCGCGGGCTGTTCCGTTCCGCGATCCTGCAGAGCGGTGCGTACAGCCTGATCCACGGCACCCGGGTGCGACAGGAGATCGCCCGCCGCTACGCCGCCGAGCTCCGGCTCGGCGCCGGCGACGGTGACCGGTTGTGGGAGATGCCGGTCGACCGCCTGCTGGCCGCTCAACGGGCCGTCCGGCAGGCGGTCCGCGGGACGGTCCCGGCTGCGCCGTGGTTCGACGGCGATCTCGTCCCGGACTCCCTGGCCGCCGCCCAGGCGGCGGTGCGGCCGGAGATCCCGCTGCTGGTCGGGCACACGCACGACGAGGTGACCTTGTTCCAGCTCCTGCCGGGCGACATCATGCCCACCTCGCGGGCGGCGCTGACCACACGGCTGCGGGCCGCGCTGCCGGCCGAGCACGCCGCGGAGGTGATCGCCGCCTATCCCGCCACCCTGCTCGGCACCCGCGCGCTGAGCACCGACCTCAACTTCGCCGTCCCCGCCCGCCACCTGGCCGAGCGGCACCGCACCGCCGGGGGCCGCGTCTGGTGCTACCGCTTCGACGCCTCCGTGCCCCTGATCGGAGCGACGCACGCCGCCGAGCTGCCCTACCTGTGGGACTGGTCGGGGCCGACCGCGGCGGTGCTGCGCGGACGACCGACGGCGGCCCGACGAGCGCTCGCGCGCCGGCTGCAGGACCACTGGACGGCGTTCGTCCGGGACTCCGCCCCCGGACCCGACTGGCCGGCCTTCACCCTCCAGGAGCGGGAGACCAGGGTCTTCCGACCCGACGGCGACCGGATCGAGACCGGCCCTGCTCCTCGGCAGGCGGTCTGGCGGGGGATCGACGTGATGCCGCGTGACTGAGCAGCGAGAGGTCGACGGGCTCGAGCACGTCGACGTGCTGGTGGTCGGCGCCGGGTTGTCGGGCGTGGGGGCGGCCTGCCACCTGAGCCGGGAGCGCCCGGCTACGACGGTGGCGGTGCTGGAGGCACGGGAACGGCTCGGCGGCACCTGGGACCTGTTCCGCTACCCGGGGGTCCGGTCCGACTCCGACATGTTCACCCTGGGCTACGACTTCCGTCCCTGGCGGTCCAGCCGCGCCATCGTGGACGGCCAGTCGATCCTGGCGTACGTCACCGAGACCGCGCAGGCGCACCGGGTCGACCGGTGGATCCGCTACGGGCACCGCGCCGTCCGGGCCGCGTGGTCGACCGAGACGGCCCGGTGGACGGTGAGCATCGAGCGGGACGGGGCCGCACCGACCGCTCTGACCTGCTCCTGGCTCTACCTCTGCACCGGCTACTACCGCTACGACCAGGGCCACCGGCCGACCTTCCCGGGGGAGGCGGACTTCCGCGGGCCGATCGTGCACCCTCCGCAGTGGCCGCCCGACCTCGAGGTCGACGGGCGCCGGGTGGTGGTGATCGGCAGCGGCGCCACGGCGGTCACCCTGGTCCCGGCCCTGGCCGCGCGGGGCGCTCACGTGACGATGCTGCAGCGCTCGCCCACCTACATCGCCACCGTCCGCTCGGTCGACCGCACCGTCGAACGGTTGCGCCGCCGTCGACCGGGCCGCGTCGGTTGGCCGTCGTGGCTGGCCGACCGGGTGGTGCGCTGGAAGTACGTGCTGACCAGCATGGTCAGCTACCGGCTGAGCCGGCGCCGTCCCGAGCAGATGAAGGCCCTGCTGCGCCGGGGCGCGGTCGCCCAGCTGCCGGCCGGCTTCGACGTCGAGACCCATCTGACGCCGACGTACCAGCCCTGGGACCAGCGCCTCTGCGCAGCGCCGGACGGCGATCTCTTCCGCGCCATCCGGGCCGGGGACGCCGACATCGTCACCGACGGCATCGCCACCCTCACCCCCGACGGCGTACGCCTGGTCTCGGGGCGGGAGCTGTCGGCCGACGTGGTCGTCACCGCCACCGGGCTGAACGTCCTGGCGCTGGGCGGGATGGAGCTGGTGGTCGACGGTGCGGTGGTCGACCCGGCCAGGACCGTGGCGTACAAGGGCATGATGATGTCGGGCGTGCCCAACTGCAGCCTCACCCTGGGCTACACCAACGCCTCCTGGACGCTCAAGGCCGATCTGGTGGCCCGCTACGTCTGCCGCCTGCTGCGGCACCTCGAGCGGCGTGGGTTGCGCAGCGCCACCCCGGTCACCCCGGACTTCGACCCCGACCAGCTGACCGGGCTGATCGACCTGCAGTCCGGCTACGTCCGCCGCGGCGGTCAGAGCCTGCCGCGGCAGGGTCCGGTCGCGCCCTGGCGGTTGCACCAGAACTACCTGCGCGACCTGGTGCTGCTGCGCTGGGGTCGGCTGACCGACGGTCTGCGGTTCGACAGCGCGCCACGCCGGACGAGGAGGAACCATGATCGACTACCGGTTCGCTGACGGGACCGCCCTGGTCACCGGCGCGGCCAGCGGCATCGGCGAGGCCCTGGCTCACGGGCTGGCCGATCGTGGCAGCCACCTGGTGCTGCTGGACCGGGCTGCCGACCGACTGGACACGGTGGCCGACGACGTCCGGCGGCGGTACCCGTCGCTGCGGGTGGCGACGGTGGTGGCCGATCTCTCCGACCACGACGCGACGGTGGCCCTGGGGGGCCGGCTGGCCCGGGAGCACCCCGAGCTCACGCTGGTGATCAACAACGCCGGGGTGGCTCTGGCCGGTTCCTTCACCGAGCTCAGTCTGGACGAGTTCGACTGGTTGATGGAGATCAACTTCCGGGCCGTGCTGACCCTGACCCACGCGCTGGTGCCCGTCCTGCTGCAGCACCCGGGGTCGCACCTGGTCAACGTGTCCAGCGTGTTCGGTCTGATCGCCCCACCCACCCAGACCGCGTACGTGACCAGCAAGTTCGCCGTCCGCGGGCTGACCGAGTCGCTGCGGGCCGAGCTCCTCGGCCGGGTCGGGGTCACCTGCGTGCACCCGGGCGGCATCGCCACCCGGATCGCCGTCGACGCCCGGGTCAGCGAGGGCGCCGACGCGGCGGAGGTCGATCGTGGGCTGCCGGTGATCGCCTCGTTGCTGCGCATCCCGGCGTCCGTGGCCGCCGAGCGCATCCTGGACGGCGTCCGCCGCCGACGCCCGCGGGTGCTGATCGGAGCGAGCGCCCGGTTGCCGGACCTGGCCGCCCGGATCGCCCCGAGCTCGTACGGGCGGGTGCTGGCCCTGCTCCTGGCGGCCGGACGGCGGAAGGTCAACCGACCCGGGCACGGTGCCGGCTGACCCCTGCGGTCGGTCCGGGGCGGGCACCGGCGGTGGTCACGGCCAGGAGGTGGCCACACCGGGAGGAGCGCCCTCGCAGGTCCAGCTGATGGCCGACCCGTGGGCCAGGTAGGGCTCGTGACCGCCGGCGTGGCTGACCACCCGCCCGCCGCCCTCCCGGCAGCGGTCGGCCCACTGCCAGCGGGGCACCGACTGGACGGCGAACACGCCGCCGACCACCGACAGCACGCAGACCAGACCGAGGACCAGCGAGCGGACCTGCGGCGGTCGCTCGGTGGGCCGCGTGCTGATCTCGGTTCCGCTCACCGTCGCCGCCTCCTGCTCCCAGTGTGCTCCGACCCGGACCGGATGTCGCCGGGACCTCACCGCCGCTGGTCCGACCCCGCCGGGCGCCTC
>JBMDXL010000724.1:0-1919 GCA_048594465.1 Microlunatus sp.
AAGGGTGCCCGGACAGGCGACGGGTACGGCTCCACCGTCGGCCCCTGATCCCCCGAACCGTCGCTCACGGGCCCCGGCACCCACAGCCCCGTCCCCCTCAGCCGAGTCGTCAGCGTCGGGGGTAGCCCGAGCGACCACCGACGCGACGACCCGGGGCCGGCGGGCGATCAGACGGGGACGGCGGCGTTCTCGAGCCGGATCACCCCGTAGTCGTACGCCTTGCGGCGGTAGACGACGGCCGGCGCCTCACCGTGCTCGACGTCCATGAACAGGTAGAAGTCGTGACCGACGAGCTCCATCTCGTGCAGGGCCTGGTCCAGCGTCATCGGCGTGGCCGCGTGCATCTTCTCCCGGACCACCAGCGGGCCCTCACCGTGGACCTCCATGCCGGCCACGTTGTGCACCTCGGTGCCGTTGGTGGCCGCGTTCTCCTCGGTCACCGTGGGCAGCTCGGCGGCCGCCTCGTGCAGCGACATCGGGCGATGCGAGCCACGATGCACCCGTTTGCGGTCGGCCGCCTTGCGCAGCTGAGCCATCAGCTTGTCCAGCGCCATGTCGAAGGCCGCGCCCTTGTCCTCCGACGCGGCTTCGGCCCGGACCACCGGGCCCTTGGTCAACAACGTGATCTCCACCCGGCTGGCCTGGTCGTGCTGTCGCTTGTTCCGTTCCGCGGAGACCTCGACCTCCACCCGGATCACTCGGTCATCGAGCTTCTCCAGGCGGGTGATCTTGTCCTCGACGTAGTCGCGGAACGTGTCCGACACCGTGCAGTGCCGGCTCTTGACGACAACATCCATGTCAGCCTCCAGCAGTAGTAGACCGGGCCGTTTCTCTGCAGCCCCTCACCTGTGACGCTAGCCCCCGGCCGTCGGGTTGACCATGGTGCCCCGACGATGTTGGGGCACTTCTCAGTAGGTGGACAGCCTCCGCACGGTCGCCGCGACCGTGGCCGCCCCCAGCACCTCGTAACCGGCCTCGACGAGCCGCGCGGTCGCCTCCGTGAGACTGGCTCCGGTGGTCACCAGGTCGTCCACGACGACGACGGCCGGACCGTCCGGCCGCTCGCCGAGCACCGCCGGCCCTCGACGCAGCCGGAGGCCGCCGCGCAGGTTGGCCGCCCGCTGATCGGCGTCCAGACCTGACTGGTCGGCCAGCCCGGCGCGCTGCGCCAGCAGTGCCGCCGGACGCACGGGTCGGGTCCGGGAGAGGCGTCGGGAGGCTCGTCGGGCGAGCGCGCCGGTGGCGTCGAAGCCGCGGGCCCGCACCGCCGCCGACGCCGACGGCACCGGCACCAGCAGGACCGGCTCGTCCCCGGGCACCTCGACGACGGTGAGCAGCCGGGCCACCGCCGCCGCCAGCCGGTCACCGAGCAGCGCCGTCAGCATCAGGGCCTGGTCCTCCTTGTGCGCACCGAGCAGCCCGCGGTGGATCTCGTCGTACGGGCCGGCGGTCACCGCCAGGGGGAAGCCGACCGGTGCCGGGGTCGGGGCGGTCACGCGCGTGGTCTGGTGCTCCACGTGCTGCCGGCAGGCCAGACACGCTCCCCACCACGGGGTGCCGCACCCGGGGCAGCCGGCGCCGAGGAGCAGGTCGGCGGTGGCCGACCACCAGCGGCCGATCCGCCCGGCCTCCCGCTCGTCCGCTCCGGCCCGCTCGTCCACCCGGTCAGTCTGGCACCCGCCGCGGGGGTTCCGCCCCGCTGCCTCCGACCCGTCAGCCAGGGGCGGCGACCGCGTCGACCCCCTTGGCGAGGGTGACCCACTGGGTGCTGCCGTCGCGCCAGGTCTGCCCGGTCCGGTCCAGCACCACGACGGCCTGGCTCTTCAGCAGCATGGTCAGCGAAACGGCGTCCCAGGCGATCGGCTCCCCCACCGCGACGATGGCCGACGCGTCCTGGCTGACTCGGTAGACGGTCAGGG
>JBMDXL010000725.1:0-2294 GCA_048594465.1 Microlunatus sp.
GCGGTTCCGGCGGGGTCGGTCGGTCATCACGGCCTCGTCGGCGCGTCGACGTCCGAGGGCGACGCCGGGAGGCGGGAGTTGTCCACAGGGCTTGTCCCCAGTGTGGACGAGTTACACGGGTGTCATGACCGGTCGGTCTCCGGCGTCGCAACCGTCCGTCGGGTCAGCGCCAGAGCGTGGCGATGCCGAAGGCGGCGGCCATCCCGCCCATGCCGATTAGGATGTTCCAGTTGCCCAGCGCGGTCATGAAGGGGATCTGGGAGCCGGCGATGTAGAACACGATCAGCCAGGCCACCCCGAGCAGCCCGACCGTGATGAAGGTGGGCGGCACCCAGCGTCGGCTGGACGGCGCCTTGACCTTCTTCGGCTTCGCCTCGACCGCCGCCTTCTGCTTCTTCTTGCTGTCGGCCGACTTACGGACTCTGGACTCGGGCACGCTGGTAACTCCTCGGGTGTCGAGCCGTTAGCGTAGTTCACTCGGCCGTGCGAGGCGGCGAGCGACGAGGGTGGCGACGGCGGACGGAGGGGCGCGGTGGACGGATCGGCGCAACCCGCGCAGGCGGTCTGGCGCCGGATCCGCCGGTCGTTGATCCGGGCCCGCTCGGCCCAGCGCCGCCGGGACAGCCAGCGCACCCGGGCCGGTCGGCTGGCCACCGGCGCCGTGCTGGTGGTGGCCGGGCTGCTGGTGGTGGTGAGCGCCTCGAACGCCCGCGGCATCGATCTGCGGCCCGGGCGCAACACCGACCTGGTGAGCCTGGTCCAGTCCGAGTCGCGCCGCAACACCGCCCTCGCGGGTCAGCTCACCCGGCTGCGGGCCGAGGTGGACACGCTCGCCGCGGCCCAGGGCGACGCCGGCAGCACCGCTCTGGCCGAGGAGCTGGCGGAGAAGTCGGCGTTGGTCGGACTCACCCCGGTCTCGGGCCCGAGCGTCACCGTCACGCTGACCGACGCGCCGTCCTCGGTGGCCGGGGACGGGGTGGACCAGGACCTGCTGGTGGTCCACCAGCAGGACATCCAAGCGGTGGCCAACGAGCTGTGGCGCGGCGGCGCCGAGGCGATGACCATCCAGGGGCAGCGGGTGATCGCCACCACCGGCATCAAGTGCGTGGGCAACACCGTGGTGCTGCACGGCATCCCGTACGCACCGCCGTACCGGATCAGTGCGATCGGGGACCCGGCGAAGCTGCAGGCGGCGCTGGCGGGCTCGGAGTACATCCGGATCTACCAGCAGTACGTCGACGCCTACCGGCTCGGCTACGAGGTGACCACGGCGTCGCGATCGGACTTCCCGGGGTTCCAGGGCTCCATCGACCTGCAGTACGCCACCCCGCTCGACGGGCCTCGCTGACCGGCGGTCCGCTCGCCGACCCGGCCCTCGGGGCCGTCTGCCGGCAGTGACCAACGGGTCGGCCCCGGTGCGCGAGAATGGGGCCATGCCGCGCGCGAAGATCCTCGTGGTCGACAACTACGACTCGTTCGTCTACAACCTCGTCCAGTACCTGGCGCAGATCGGCGCCGAGGTCGAGGTCTGGCGCAACGACGACCCCCGCTTCGCCGACGACGCCTTCACCGCCGGCTTCGACGGCATCCTGCTCTCGCCCGGTCCCGGCACCCCCGAGGAGGCCGGGGTCTGCATCGACGTGATCCACCGCAAGGCCGGCGAGCTGCCGATCTTCGGCGTCTGCCTGGGTCTGCAGGCGATCGGCGTCGCGTACGGCGGGGTGGTGGACCGGGCCCCGGAGCTGCTGCACGGCAAGACCTCGTCGGTGCACCACCAGGGTCTCGGTGTCCTGGCCGGGCTGCCGGAGCCGTTCACCGCCACCCGCTACCACTCGCTGGCCATCGAACCCGACACCATGCCGTCCGTCCTGGAGGTCACCGCGGCCACCGCCGGCGGGGTCATCATGGCCGTCCGGCACCGTGAGCTCCCGGTGGAGGCCGTGCAGTTCCACCCGGAGTCGGTGCTCACGGAGGGTGGCTACCAGATGCTGGCCAACTGGCTGGCCGTCTGCGGCGACCCGGAGGCCCCGGATCGGGCCAAGGACTTCGCGCCGCTGATGTCCAGCCGCTGATGGTCAGCCGCCCGGAGTGACGGGAACGCGCCACTCGAGCGGCCACGACGACGCGACACGCCGGAGACGCGGCGACGAGCGGCAGATTCCCGTCATGAAGAAATTTCCGCGACGCGGGGTGTCGGGCAGGCAACTCTCAGGAGATCCCGGTTCGCCACCGCCAAACGCCGGGCAGCTGGGTCAGCGCACCCCGCGCGGACGGAACTGCACGCTGACCCGGGG
>JBMDXL010000726.1:0-16205 GCA_048594465.1 Microlunatus sp.
TCGGCAACTTCGGCGCGCTGGTCGAGCGGGACGCGATGGTCTTCCACGCGGCCCGGCGGCGGCGGGCGCTCGACTCCGAGCACGAGGGCCTGGTCTTCGGCCGGCTCGACCTGAAGACCGGCCAGGTCTACTACGTGGGCCGGCTCGGCATCCGGGGCGAGGGCTCCGAGTCGCTGGTCGTCGATCTCGTGCCGGCCCTGGGGGGCACGGTCGTCTCCCTGCGTCGCCGCCAGGACGACCTGGAGCTGCTCTGGCAGACCCCCTGGGGACTACGGCACCGAGGCTCGGTCGACCTGCCCGGGTCCTCGGAGGTGGCGATGTACGACAGCTCACCGGGCGGCTGGCACCCGGTCTTCCCCAACGGCGGCGACAGCGCCACCGCCCACGGGGCCGAGTGGGGTCACGACGGCGAGGCCCGGCTGACCTGGCTGGACTGGCGGACCGAGGGCGCCGCGCTGGTGCTCAGCGGCCGCCTGGTCCGCTCCCCCTTCGCGATCGTCCGCACCGTCGCGCTGCGCGACGACCAGCTCACCCTCACCGACACCGTGACCAACGTGGGCGCCGAGCACGTCGACGTCATGTGGGGCCAGCAGATCGCGTTCGGTGCCGCCCTGATCGGCCCCGACACCGTCGTGCACGCCGGGTCCACCACGGTCCGCTCCGATCCCCGCCTCGCCTCATCGGCGTCGTACGACGATCTGCTGCCCTGGCCGCGGGCGTACGGGCAGCGGGGGATGGTGAACCTGCGCGGTGTCGGGCGGGAGGACACCCCGGAGAGCCGGCTGGCCTACCTGTCCGACTTCACCGAGCCGGTGATCCGGGTGCGCCGACCGAGCCAGGGTCTGGCCGTGGAGCTGACCTGGGACGAGCTGATCTGGCCGCACGTCTGGTACGCCCTGGAGACCGGGGCCAGCAAGGGCTTCCCGTGGTACGGGACGGGTCGCTACCTGGCCTTCGCCCCCGGCACCAGCTGGCCGGCGCACGGTCTGCACGACGCACGGAGGATCTCCTCCACGCTGCTGCGCATCCACCCGCAGGGTGTCCGCAGCGCCTCGCTGGCGGTCCGGGTCACCACCGGCTGAGCCCCGGCCCGGCCTCAGGTGCGGGGCACCTCCGGCTGTCCCGACGCCACCGACGCGTACGCAGCCAGCACCACCGCCAGTCCGCGGGTGCCCGCGACGCCGTCCGGCGCGGCGGTCGCGCGACCGGCCACCACCTCCAGGAACGAGGTCAGCAGCAGCGCGTCGAGATCGGGACCGTACGGGATCCAGGCCGCGTTCCGGGCCGCCTCCAGGTGACCGCCGACCCGCAGCGCGAACGGGTCCAGGTCGCTGATGCCGCCGGTGCCGGTGACCCGCAGGGTCAACCCGCCCCAGGTGGCGTAGCTGTCCGGACGCGACCAGCTCGCGTCGATGACCACCGGCACCTCGCGCGGGCCCGCGTCCGTGGTCAGCTCGAGCCGCAGCGCTGCCAGCCCGCCCGTCTCCACCGCCGCGTCGGGGTGCAGCAGCCGGTTCGCCACCGCGTACACGCTGCGGACCCGACCCTGCGGCCACAGCGCGTCCAGCAGGTCCAGCACGTGGACCAGGTGATCGGTCAGCGCGCCGCCACCGGCGGCGGCCGGATCGACGAACCAGGCCCGGTCGCCCTGCGGGATCCGGCCGTTGTTCGTGCCGGCGACGCTCACCACCTGACCGAGAGACCCGGCCGCGACCAGCTCGCGCAGACCGGCGAACGCCGGGGCGAACCGGACCGGGTGGGCGATCATCAGCTGCACCCCGGCGGCCGCGCAGGCCGCCGTCATCGCATCGGCGTCGGCCAGCGTGGTCGCGATCGGCTTCTCACAGAGGACGTGGGCGCCGGCCGCCGCGGCCAGCTCGACCAGGCGACGGTGCTCCACGTTCTCGGCGCAGACGATCACGGCGTCCGGCCGGGTGGCGAGCAACGCGGCGTAGTCCTCGACGTAGGCCACGCCGAGCGCGGCCGCCATCTCCGCTCCACCGGTCTCGCCGGGCCGCCGACCGTGATCGGGATCGGTGGCCACCACCTCCACCCCGGGCCAGGCACCCAGCAACCGGGCGTAGGACGCGGCGTGCACGTGCGCGAAGGACATCAGCCCGATCCTCATCGCGTCACCTCCGAGGTCTCGGTCCGGTCGGCGTCTGCGTCGGGTTCGACCCCGTCGGTCGCCACCGGCTCGGCCCGGCCGGTCCGCAACGAGCGCTGGGCGGCTTCGGCGATCCGGATGGCGGCCAGCCCGTCCCGGGCCGTCACCCGCGGCGGTGGTCCCCCGCGCAACGCGACCAGGAACTCCCCCAGCTCGGTGCGGAACGGGCTCTCGTACGGCATCGCCGGCAGCAGCCCCTGACCGTCCGCGGCACCGGCCGGGGGCCGGGCCCCGAGGTCGGTGCTCAGCGGCGGGTGCTGGGCCGAGTCGTGGGTGAGCACCCCGCCGGTGCCGGCGACGTCGAAGGTGGTGCGGAAGGTGCTGCCGGGCCGGGCCCAGGTGCCGTGCACGTAGCTCAGCGCCCCGGCCACGTGCCGCAGCACGACCTGCACGCTACGGACCCCCTCGGCCGCCGACTCCAGCGCGTACGCGGTCGCGACCTCGCCGGCGTTCCAGCGGGCGAAGTCGAGGTCGTGCAGGCTCTGGTCCAGGACGAGCCCACCGGACAGCTCGTCGTCGTGGAACCAGCCGGCCGCCGGGGCGGAGCCGGTGCGGGTGAACCGCTGCACGGCGACCTCGCCGATGGCCCCGGCCGCCACCGCGGCGTGCATGGCCGCGTACTCGCCGAAGAAGCGCACCACGTGCCCGGGGAACAGCGGCAGCCCGGCCGCCTCGAACGCCTCGATCACCTGCTGGGCGTCGGCGGCCGTCCGGGCCAGCGGCTTCTCGCACACCACCGGGCGGCCCGCCGCCAGCGCGGCCAGCGCCAGTCCGGCGTGGCTCGGGGTCGGGGTCGCGATGTCCACCGCGTCGCAGCCGGCCAGCAGCTCGTCCAGCGAGTCCACCACCCGACCGCCGAAGCGCTCCACCAGCGCCGGGGCGCCGGCCTCGGAGAACACCGAGACCTCCGTCCCCAGCGAGAGCCAGGCCGGCAGGTGCTCGTGGGCGATGCCGCCGGCTCCGATCAGCCCGATCCGGAACCGGCCGCGCTCACCCCCCGGTCCGTCGGTCAGGGTTGGGGGTCGCTCAGTCATGGGATGAATCTGCCCTACCGCGGCAAGCGGCGGGCGCACCCACGCGGGCGGGGCGGCGGCTGACTGCTTTCTCGACGCGCTCTCAGGCGGCGACCGGGCCGCGGCGCGCACTCCGCGCCGCCAGCTCCCGGGCCAGGGCCAGCCGCTCGGTCAGCCGGGCCGCGGCGGCAGCCTGCCCGGCGGCCGGGTGGAGCGAGGCGGCGTGCGCGCTCCGGGCGTCCACCGCTTCGGCCAGCGACCACGCGCGGGCGACCATCCGCAGCGCCCGGGTGGCCCCCTCCACCGACGCCGTCCCCCCGGACCGTCGGTAGCCGCGCATCAGGTAGTCGGCGAGGCAGTCCCCGCTGGCGCTCCTCCAGGGCGCCTGCGGGCCCGACGTCAGCTCGGCCACCGTCTCCAGCGCGCCCGCCAGGTCCCACCCCGGATCCCCCCGCCCGGCACCGCGCAGATCGACGAACCGCACCTGCAGCTCCGGGGCGTGCCGGACCAGGACCGTCTGCGCGGTCAGGTCCCCGTGGATCCAGTTCTCGTTGGTCCAGCGGTCGGCCAGCCGGGCGGCGGCGTCTCGCAGCCCGCGGTCGCCGCGCAGGGTCCGCAGCACGTACGCCCGGGCGCCGCCCGCGGCCGGTGGACAGTCGGTCCGGGGCGGCCGGTCCGGGTCGAGCAGCCACGGTCGTGGCGCCTCCGGGACCGTCGCCCCCGGTACGACCGTCGCGGGGCCGGCCGCCCCGGACGGAGCCCGCTCCGGCGAGCGCGCGTGGCGCAGGCCGGGGCCGGGGAGGTCGGTCCGGTGGAGCGCGGCGAGCGCCGCGCCCCACCGCTGGCAGATCTCGGCCAGATCGGCCATCGTCCCCCGCACGGTGGTCAGCGACTCCCCCGAGATCGCCGACGCCCAGACCACCTCCCCGGTCCCGTCCCCATGGACCTCGGCCACCAGACCCGTCTCGGCCAGCAGCCGCAGGCACACCGGCTCGTGGTCGGCGAGGGCGCGCTCCCCCGCAGCGCCCGCTCCCGAGCCGGGGGCCGCCCCCGCGGCGCCCCGGCCCGACCCCGCCGCCCCCACGGCGTACGCGATCGGACGTCCGTGGAGCAGCAGAGCCGTCCCCCGCAGCTCCACCAACCCCTCCGCCAGCTCCCACGCGGTGACCAGACCGGCCCGCACCGCACTGCGCAGCACGGAGTCGTCACTGCGCAGCACGGAGTCGCCGCCCCCGGTCGTGCTCGACGCGGCCCTCCCCGGCCGGTCGGTGCTCTGCGGTGTGCTCGTCATGGTGGACATCCGGTCCCTCGTCCGCCCGGTCGGTCCGGGTCGATGTCAGCAAGAGCCCGCGACCAGGGGCGAGATACCCGGGACCCCCGATCCGGACTGTGCTCTCGGTGACAGCCGGGCACTCGGTGACAGCCTGGCTCTCGGTGACACCCAGGCTATGGGTGACAGCCAGGCACGCACGCAGTCGGGCGGGTCGCCGCGCGCCGCGCTGCCGTGCCGGGGCCAGGGGCTTGCCCGGCCCGGGCACCCTGGAGGCATGAGCCAGCTGTATCCGAGCGCCCCGCCCGTACGCCGGACCCGGCCGTCGCCGGGCGCGGCTGTGGTGGTGATGACGGCCCTGCTGGCCGGGCTGTGGGTGCTGGAGGCGGTCGACCAGGTGACCGGCGAGCGGCTCGACCTCTACGGCATCCACGCCCGCGAGATCGACGGCCTCGGCGGGATCGCGACCGCGCCGTTCCTGCACGCGGGCTGGGACCACCTGATCAGCAACTCGCTGCCGTTCTGGGTGCTCGGCTTCCTGGTGCTGCTGGGTGGGCTGGCGCGCTGGTTGATCTCCTCGCTGATCAGCATCGTCGGGTCCGGTCTGGCCGCCTGGGCGCTGACCCCGGCCGACACGATCATCGTCGGCGCCAGCGGTCTGATCTTCGGCTGGCTCACCTACCTGCTGGCCCGCGGTCTGTGGTCCCGCTCGGTCGCCCAGATCGCGGTCGCGGTCGCGGTGCTGGTGGTTTACGGCGGACTGATCTGGGGCGTGCTGCCCGGCGCGTCAGGCGTCTCCTGGCAGGCCCACCTGGGCGGTGCGGTCGGGGGCGTGATCGCCGCCTGGCTGCTGCACCGGCGTGCCGTGGCGACCCCGCCACCCACGACGTACGGCTGGCGGACCTAGGCCGCTGAGTCCGGGAGGGGCCTACTCGTCGGGACCGGCGGCCAGCTGCTCGCCGGCCCGGTTCAGCTGCTCCCGGGCCGTCGCCAGCCGCTCCGGCGCCGCGCCGCCGGCCACCCGGCTCTCGGCCAGGAACCGCTCCAGGGACCGGGCCAGCACGGTCACCCCGTCGAAGCCGAACGTCCCCGCCGACCCGGCCAGCTGGTGCGCGGTGCGTTCCGCCGCGGCCCACCCGGCGGGATCCAGCCGGTGCTCGGCGGCGCGGTCCAGCGCGGCCCGCAGCTCCAGCACCCGGACCAGGTTGGTCCGCCGAGCCTGCACGGCGATCGTGGTCAGGACCGAGGAGAAGTGGGCCGACGGGTCCGGAGCCCCGGGCCGCGGCGACCCCCCGGGCCGCACGTCGTTCACTCCGTCCAGCCCGTCAGCCGGTTGATCTCCGCAGCCAGCGCCATCGGGTCGAAGGGCTTGCTGATCACCCCGACCGCGTTCGGGATCTCCTCCAGGCCCGTGTCGGTGAGGGGGGTCTTGGCGGTCATGAAGATGACCGGGACGCCACGGGTGATCTCGTTCTCGTGCAGCAGCGCCGCGGTGCCCGGCCCGTCCAGACCGGGCATCATCACGTCCAGCAGGACGACGTCGGGCGTGTCCAGCGCCGCGGAGCGACCGGCCTCGACACCGTTGGTCGCCGTGTCGACCCGCCAACCTCCGACGACCTCCAGGGCGAGCTTCGCCACCTCACGAATGATGTCGTCGTCGTCCACGACCAGCACCTTGCGTGACATCGCCCCGACCACCTTCGTCATCGCACACCCCCGAGCGGCCATGGTAAGTGAGCCCTGCCGTCGCGTCACCGCCTGCTAGCGTCACGCCTCATGGCGGGGCCCTTCCGGCCCCAGGACGGGGCCGCCACCACGGCGGTCGACACCGACCCGCCGACTGTCGCCACGCCGGCTCCCCGGGTCCGGGCGATCACCGTGGCCACCGTTGTCGTGGTCGGTCTGATCGGTCTGGTGCTGGCCGCCGACCTGCCCGCCGGTCTGCGTCGCACCGTCGGTGGCACCGGTCTGGTGGTCAGCGGTCTCGCGCTCGCCGCGGCCTGCCGCTACCGGTACCGCCGCAGCACCGGCCGTCGGCGTCGGGCCTGGCTGCTGTTCACCGTCGCGGCCGTGGCCGCCGCCGGAGGCAACCTGTGGCTGACGCTCACCGAGCCGTACGACGGCGGGCGGGTGCGGATGGTGGGCGACGCCCTGCTGCTCACCGGCCTGGTCGTGGTGGTCATCGGGCTGGCCGGCTACCCGTCCGGCCGTCGCCGGCCGATCGACCTGGTGCGGATCGGCCTGGACGGCGTCGTGCTGGGCGGCTCGCTGCTGCTGGTCCTCGGCCAGACGCTGGCCCCGCGGCTGGCCGCGCAGCCGTCGGTGCAGGGTCTCGCGGTGGTGCTGATCCCGGTGATCGACATCGTCCTGGTCACCGTGGCCTGGTTGCTCTTCCTCCGCAGCGACCGTCGCCACCTGCCGTCGCTGGCGCTGGTCGCGGCCGGCTTCGCGCTCTTCGCGGTGTCCGACATCAGCGCCGCGGTCCGCCGGTCCGCGGGCGACTTCACCATCGGCACCGTGATCGACCTGGGCTGGATCCTCGGCTACGTCCTGCTCGCCGTGGCCGTGCGCTGGCCGGTGACCTCCGCCGAGGCGCCGCCGGTCGTGGTCCGCCGCCGGTCGCCCATCGCCGGCACGCTGCTGATGTTCGCGGTGTTCTTCCTGGCCGGTTCCCTGACCCTGTACGGGTCCTCCGACGGGCGGGTCGGCGCACCGGTCGCGGTCCTGCTCGGCGGCGTCCTGATCGCGATCACCGTCCGCCAGGTGCTGCTGCTCACCGACAACGAGCGGCTGCGCACCAGCCTCGAGCAGCGGGTGATCCAGCGCTCCACCGAGCTCGCCGAGGTCACCCAGCGCACCGACCTGCTGATCGACTCGGTCGAGGACGGCGTGTACGGCGTCGACGCCTGGGGCCGGGTGACCTTCGTGAACCCCGCGGGGGCGCGGCTGCTCGGCGCCCGGCGGGGACTGCTGCTGGGCGGTGACGCGCACGACGTGTTCCACTCCCACCCGCCGGCGGACTGCTACCTGCGCACGATCCTGCGCAACGGGCTGGCCATCACCGGGGTCGACGACACGTACGCCACGGCCGACGGTCGGCTGCTGCCGGTCGAGGTGAGCGCCAGCCCGATGGCCGACCCGCTGGGTGAGTCCACCAGCGTCCGCGGGGTCGTCGTGGTGTTCCGCGACATGACCCGGCGGCGAGAGGTCGACCGGCTGAAGAACGAGTTCGTCTCGATGGTCAGCCACGAGCTGAAGACGCCGTTGACCGCAATCCGGGGGTCTCTCGGGCTGCTGGCCGGCGGGGCTCTGGGCGAGCTGGCGCCGGCGGCCACCCGGATGGTCGAGATCGCGCTGGAGAGCAGCGAGCGGCTGACCCGGTTGATCAACGAGATCCTCGATCTGGACCGGATCGAGTCCGGCTCGATGCCGATGCAGATCGGCAGTCACGACGTGGTGGGACTGCTGAGCGCGGTCGAGGACCAGGTGCACGTCCTGGCCGGCGAGGCCGGCGTCACCGTGCACGTCGACGAGGCCTCAGGACTGGTGGTGGCCGATGCGGACCGGGTGGTGCAGACGCTGATCAACCTGATCGGCAACGCGATCAAGTTCTCCCCGCCCGGCAGCGAGGTGCACCTCAGTGCCGTACCCGACGGGACCAACGTCACCTTCGCCGTGCGCGACCAGGGCCGGGGGGTGCCGGAGAACCGGCTGGAGCTGATCTTCGAGCGGTTCGAGCAGGTGGACTCCTCCGACGCCCGGGAGAAGGGCGGGACCGGGCTCGGCCTCTCCATCTCCCGCAGCATCGTCGAACGACTGGGCGGACGGATCTGGGCCGTCAACAACCCCGACCGGGGCTCGACCTTCGCCTTCACCCTGCCCGAGAGCGCGCCGGTCACCGCGGAGGTGCCGCCGGTCTGAGCCCGGCCCTGCACCACCCGTACCGCCGACCGGGGTCCGCCCGGGTGGGCGGCCGGGTGGGCGGCCGGCTGAGCCCGCGCACCGCACCGAGTCCGCCACCTGCCACCCGAGCCGGACCGGCCCGACCCGGCCGCGGCTAACGTAAGGCCATGGCAACGGGTCAGGACCGCACCGCGGTGGTGATCGAAGACGATGCCGACGTCCGCAACCTGCTTGCCGTGATCCTGGACGAGGCGGGGTTCATCTGCATCCCCGCGGCGACCGGGCTGGAGGGGATCAAGGCCGTCCGCGAGCACGAGCCGATCCTCACCACCTTGGACATCAGCCTGCCCGGCATCGACGGCTTCGAGGTCGCCCGGCGGATCCGCGCCTTCTCCGACACGTACGTGATCATCCTGTCGTCCCGTGACGAGGAGATCGACACCCTGATGGGTCTCGACGCCGGGGCCGACGACTACCTGACCAAGCCCTTCCGCCCGCGCGAGCTGCGGGCCCGGATCGAGGCCATGCTGCGGCGCTACCGGACCACGTGGTCCACCGGAGCGCCCGTGGGCGGCACGTTGCTGCAGACCCAGCCCGCGTCGGTGGCCGAGGAGACCGAGGTGGGCGGTTGGCTGACCCACAACGGCCTCCGGATCAACGGGGACATGTGGCTCTGCGACCTGGACGGCGCTCCGGTGGAGCTGACCCGCAGCGAGTTCGACCTGCTGCTGGCGCTGATGGCCGGCCACCGTCGGGTGATCACCAAGGACTCCCTGGCGCTCGAGCTGCGCGGCGACTCACCGGGCGGGTACGTGTCCGACTCCGACCGGCGGGCGGTCGAGGTGCACATGGCCAACCTGCGCCGGAAGCTCAACGACCCGGTCGCCTCTCCGCGCTACATCGAGACGGTGCGTGGCAAGGGCTACCGCCTGGCCGAGCACCGGACCGACCGACCCACCACGCCTGGCTGACACGTCCGCGCTCGTCGAGCCGGACCTGGCAGCCAGGACCGGATGCAGGACGCGGGACTCGGCGATCGGGCCGGATGCGGTAGAAGATCAGGAGCGGTCGGCCTGCAGGTGGTGGCGGAAGCCCTCGGCGGCCACCTCCACCAGCGCCATCAACGCGTTGCGCTGGGGTGTCGGTCCGTGCGTCAGCTGGGCGCGCAGCTCGGTCAGCCGGTCGGCCAGCACGGTGGCCCCCAGCATCTTGCTGCTGGACTCGAGGCTGAGCACCGCCACGCGGGTGGCCTCGACGTCGGTGCCCCCGAGGCACCGCTGGATGGCGAGCAGACGCCCGTCGAGCAGATCGAGGTAGTCGGCCACGAAGCGATCCATCGCCCCGTCCCCGGGCTCGAAGGAGCCGAAGCGGTCGGTCGATGTCGGCGTCGTGACGGCCGCCGCTGGAGCCGGTGCGGGACGCCCCCCGACGATCCCGACCGGCTCCGCGGCAGACAGCGGCGCGTCCGTCCCCACAGACTCCGCTGCGTCGAGACCGCCGGCGTCATCTCCTTGCACGCATCGACAAGGATCAGTCAGCACAGCAGTCCCTACTTTCTCTCCCGGGTCCCCGACCCGGCGGCGAATCGTCCCCCACGACTCGATGACCAGAAGCCTGTCCGGCCCGGCGCACCGATCCCCGGGGTGGAGGCCAAGAGCCGCTCAGGTTTGCCTCAAGATTCGCTCCGCCCTCCCGTACGGCCGTCCGTCGGATCGCCCGGAACCCACCGCGGAGCCAGATCCGGTCACCTCGCCCGGGATCGAGCCAGCCGGACCGGACTGAGGGGAGCCTTCCTTTACTGGAATGATTCCAGATTGAGTGGGAGACTCGGGTCATCACCAAGAGGAAGGCATCACCCATGACCAGCACGCTCTCCACCGATACCGCCGTCCACGAGGCCCGCCCGCCGTTCCGGGCCAGCCAGCGGCTCGCCGACAACCTGCAGCAGATCCACGTCGACCTGATCGACCTGCACCTGGTCGGCAAGCAGCTGCACTGGAACGTGGTCGGCAAGAACTTCCGCGACACCCACCTGGTCCTGGACGAGGTCGTCGACGCGGCCCGCGAGTTCTCCGACACCGTCGCCGAGCGGATGCGCGCCATCTACATCACCCCGGACGGCCGCGCGGCCACGGTGGCCGCGAAGTCCTCGCTGCCCTCGGTCCCCTCCGAGGAGGTCGACACCGCCGAGACGGTCGACCTGATCACCGCCGCCCTGTACGCCACGGCCGGCACCGCCCGTCGCATCCACGACGAGGTCGACGAGGAGGACCCGACCTCGGCCGACATCCTGCACACGGTGCTCGAGCGGCTCGAGCAGCTGGCCTGGATGATCGACTCCGAGAACCGGATCGCCAACCGGAGCATCCCCCGCCCGATCCACGAGTGAGCACCTCGCCGACGACCTGAGCGCGGCTCACGACCCGTGAGCCGATCTCACCGCAGCACGACCTCCATCCACCCGGGTGCCACAATCCCCGGGTGGATGAGTCGTCTCCGGCCCCGAACACGACACCGGTCGGGCTGAGCAGGTCGCAGCGCCTGGACCGGCTGCCCTTCACCCGGCAGCACGGTCGGTTGCTGGCCGGGTCCGGGATCGGCTGGGCGCTGGACGCGATGGACGTCGGCCTGGTCTCCTTCATCCTCGCGGCCCTGGCGGCCCAGTGGTCCCTGTCCCCCGGTCAGCTCTCGGCCATCGCCTCGATCGGCTTCGTCGGGATGGCCGTCGGCGCCAGTCTCGGTGGACTGCTGGCCGACCGGATCGGACGCCGCCAGGTGTTCGCCCTGACCCTGCTGGTCTACGGGGCGGCCACCGGAGCATCCGCCCTGGTCACCGGGGTCGGTCTGCTGCTGGTGCTGCGCTTCCTGGTCGGTCTCGGTCTGGGTGCCGAGCTGCCGGTCGCCTCCACCCTGGTCAGCGAGTACGCCCCGGCCCGCATCCGCGGTCGGGTGGTCGTGGCCCTGGAGGCCTTCTGGGCCCTCGGCTGGCTGCTGGCCGCGGTGATCGGCTACCTGGTCGTGCCCGCGTCGGCGAACGGCTGGCGGTGGGCGTTCGCCCTCGGCATGGTTCCCGCCGCGTACGCGATCGTGGTGCGGTGGGGACTGCCGGAGTCGGTGCGCTTCCTCGAACGCCGGGGCCGCCACGACGAGGCCGAGGAGGCGGTCCGTCGCTTCGAGGAGTCCGCCGGGATCGAGCCGCCGGCGCCGATGACCGTCGCCGCGGCATCCCCGCGACCGCCGGGGCCGGCCGAGGCCGCACCCCGCTGGACGACGCTGTGGTCTCCCACCTACCGGCGCCGCACGATCGCGCTGTGGCTGACCTGGTTCGGCACCAACTTCTCCTACTACGGCGCCTTCATCTGGTTGCCCACGCTGCTGGTGGCGTCGGGCTTCACGCTGGTGAAGTCGTTCGAGTACACCTTGATCATCACCGTGGCCCAGCTGCCCGGCTACGCCGTCTCCGCCCTCCTGATCGAACGCTGGGGACGTCGTCCGACGCTGGCCACGTTCCTGGCCGGCTCGGCGCTGAGCGCCGTGGCGTTCGGGCTGGCCGACTCGGTGCCGGCGGTGCTGGCCACCGGGATGGCGCTGTCGGTCTTCAACCTCGGCGCCTGGGGCGCGCTCTACGCGGTCACCCCCGAGGTCTACCCGACCGACCTGCGGGCCCCGGGTGCCGGCAGCGCGGCCGCCTTCGGTCGGATCGCCTCGATCGTCGCTCCGCTGCTGGTGCCCCTGCTGCGCTCCACCACCGGGCTGAGCGGGTTGTTCCTGGTCTTCGCCGCCGCGTTCGCGGTCGCGGCCGTGGCAGCGCTCGGGCTGCCGGAATGGCGTGGTCGCGCCCTCGAGGACTGACCCGGCGGTTGAGAGGACCAGCCCGGCGGACGGGCGTCAGCGGTCAGCGTGGGCGACGCCAGCCGGCGGGGCGACGGACCCCGGCCGGCAGCCGGGTCCGGTCGTCCCCGCGGGCGGCAGCGAGCTGCGGCTCGGTGACGTAGAGGGCGGTCGACAGATCGGCCCCCCGCAGGTCGGCCGCCCGGAGGTCGGCCCCGATCAGGTCGGCACCGCGCAGGTCGCAGCGGCGGAGATCCGCGCCGAGCAGCAGCGCCCCCCGCAGGTCGCAGCCGCGCAGGTCCACGTCGGCGAGCTTGGCCCCGATCAGGTCGGCCCGGCGGGTGCTGCGGGGTCGTCCGCCCGGATCGCGGACCGCCCGCGCGGCACTGCGCCGGACGCGTCGACTGACCTCGCTGAGGACTACGTCGACACCCGCGCGGTGCCCGGCGACGTCGCACCGCAGCAGGGCGTCCGGTCCGAGCTCGGTCAGCGCGGCGGTCTCGGCGGCCAGCGCACGGACGCGGTCCCGGACGGCGGCGGGCTGGTCACCGCGGTCGGCCTGGCGCAGGTACCAGCGGAGCTCCTGCAGCTGTCTCATGATCAAGAAGGCGGCGAAGACGTCCCCCGCCTGCTCGGGTCGGTCCCGCCAGGTGACCCCGCCGAAGGTGTGCTGGGTGACCTGCTGCCCAGCCCCCAGGCAGTCGAAGACCGTGCAGCCGGTGAACCCGCGCTCCGGCAGCTGCGCGTGGATGGAGCAGGAGAACGACTGCAGGTGCTGGCAGGGACGCCCGGCCGGCTTGTCGTAGGCGAAGTCGGCCGACGCCGCGTACGGCAGGGCCACGCAGCACAGTCCCGAGCAGCGGGCGCAGTCGGCGCGGAGCTCGGCAACCTGGTCCATCGAATCTCTCCGTCGGTACGGCGGCAACCCGCGTGGATGTGAGGTGACTGTACGCCCGTTGTCCGGGTCGTCCTTCGGCAAAGCCGTTGAGCGGCGGACCGTCCACGCCCTACCCTGAAACGAACGGCGGAACAATCGGGGAGACCATGAGCCCAGCTGACGGCGGCGCTGACCCTTCACTGCCCTACGAGGGCATGTACGACCCGTTGGTGGCTCGGCACGCCCGGGTCCTCGATCCCACCCGGGTGGTCAGGAGGGACGGGGACCGCCTCGACACCACGCTCTACGTGGCCGACAGCCTGCTGGTGGCGGGGAACCCGACCGGCGACGAGGTCGCCGACATCGTGGCCTGGCTGGACGAGGACAAGCACATCGCGGCTGTGGCGGACGAGACGAACGCCCGCAACTTCGAGTCCGGCGGCCGGGACGACCGCGAGACGCCGTGGGTCACGCCTCTCCACCTGTCGCCCCAACCGGGCTACGTCGTCGCGGTCGACGCCTGGACCCTGCTGCAGGAGTACCGCGCGCTCACCGATGACCGTCGCCCGCCGGGCTCGGCGACGAGAGAAGCGGGCCCGGAGTCACAGCGCCGGATCGACAACCCGACCGAGGTCGGCCTCGACCACCTGATGTACGCCGACATCCTCGGTCAGACGAAGACCGTCGGCGGCACCAAGACGGTCGGAGGGACCAAGACGGTCGGAGGGACCAAGACCGTGGGCGGCGGGATCGTCGACGAGTACGCGTCGGCGGGTCTCGGCGGCCGAACACCTGTCGCCTACCTCGGGCCGTCTCCTCAGCGGTCGGCCGAGCTCTCCGATCGACCGACGGTGGCCCTGCTGGACACGGGCATCGGTGACCACCCGTGGCTGGTGGACGGGGTGCAGGTGCGGCCCGGGATCACCGTCGAGCCGGAGAAGACCGGGATCATCCACCACCGGCTGGAGGGCGTGGTCGACGACTTCTCCGGCCACGGCACGTTCGTCGCCGGGCTCGTCCGGCAAGCCTGCCCGGACGCCGATCTGCTGATGACCCAGGTGATGGGTGCCGACGGCTTCGTCTCCGAGTCGACCATGATCAACGAGCTCGACCGGCTCGCCATCGACCACGCCACCGGGACGCGTTCCCTCGCGGCGGTGTCGCTGTCGTTCGGTTACTACCTGGAGAGCGAGGACGCCAGCAAGACCGCGTCCCTGGCCAGCGCGCTGCAGAACCTGTCGGCCCGCGACGTCGTCGTGGTCGTCTCCGCCGGCAACGACGCCACCACCCGCCCGATGTACCCGGCCGCCTTCACCTCGATCGTCGAGAACGTGGTGAGCGTAGGGGCCCGCAACCCGAACGGTTCGGTGGCGCTGTTCAGCAACGCCGGTGACTGGGTCGACACCTTCTGGCCGGGCGCCCAGGTGCTCAGCACGGCGCCGCGGACCTTCGACGGCTCCGTGCAACCCAGCGCGCGGACCCGCTGGGCCGGCCAGCGACGCGAGAGCCTGGACCCCGACGACTTCTCCTCGCAGTACCTCCCCGACCCGGCCGAGGAGCACGACGTGGCTCCTGCCGGTTTCGCTCTGTGGTCGGGCACCTCGTTCGCCGCACCTGCGTTCCTCGGCTACTGCCTGCAACGGCACCTCGCCGGGCAGCGGAAGGTCCGGCTCCGGGAGGTCGTACGGGATGTCGCCGAGCGCTACCGCCGCTGACGCGCCCGCCGACCGGCAGCTGGCGACGGCGATCGCCCTCCACCGGCGGGCGGTCGACGAGAACGCCACCGGGCACGCCGCGCGCGCCGAGCTGCTGATCCGGCGGGGCCTCGAGGCGACCGACGCCGCCGACGACCACACCGTCGTCGGCTGCCGCGCGGAGCGCTGCCGCACGGTGTCGCGGTTGCTGGCGACGCTGGCCAAGTCGACGGTGGAGATCCACGGTCTCGATCCCGCTCTGGCGATCATGGACCGAGCCCTCCGCTGGTCGGAGTGCCTCGATGACGGTGAGCTGACGGCTTTCCTGATCAGCCAGCGGGCGCTGATCCTGTTCCGCGGCGGGCGACTCTCGGACGCCGCGGCGGACTTCGCCGCCGCGATCGAGGGCATCCCCGCGGCCGGAGCGGATCTGATCCGTCTGCTGCTCAACCGGGGCGCGCTGTTCGTCGAGATCGGCGACCTGCCGGCCGCGCGCGCCGACCTCAGCCGGGCCATCACCCTCTCCCGCCGCCTCGGGTTCCGCCTGTTCGAGCACGTCGCGCTGCACAACCTCGGCTGCCTGGAGTTCACCGCCGGCGACCTGCCCCGCGCCCTCCGGCTGATGCACGAGGGCATGGAGCTGGACAGCGAGACCCAGGAGGGCATCGCCCACCTGGACCGGGCCCGGGTGCTGCTGGCCGCCGGCCTGCCCGAAGAGGCCGACACCGCCCTGGCCGAGGCCACCGACCTGCTGCGCCGGGACCGCTGCTGGCAGGACCTCGGGGAGGTGGACCTGACCCGTGCGGAGGTCGCTCTGCTGACCGGCCGCCCAGACGACGCCCGGAAGCTGGCCGGCCGGGCCCGGGACCGGTTCCGGCGCCACGGGAACGACCGGTGGCGGCGGGCGGCCGAGCTCGTCCTGCTGCACGCCGACCTCGCCGGGGGGCGTCCGCCGGCGCGACTGCTGCCGCACGCGCTCCGGCTGGCTGACGAGTTCGCCGCCGAAGGGCTCTCGGCCCAGGCCCGGACAGCACTGCTGCTGGCGGCCCAGCTCGAGCTCGAGCTGAACCGGCCGTCGGCAGCGGACCGGCTGCTGCGCCGGGTGGGTCCGGTCGGCGAGTCCGACCCGATCGCCGTCCGGCTGCACCGCCGGCTGGTCCGGGCCGAGCTCCTCGAACGCGACCAGCGCCTGCCGCAGGCCCGACGCCAGGTCGCCCACGGGCTGCGGGCGCTGGCGGCGTCCCAGGCGCAGGTCGGCGGCGTCGACCTGCAGAGCGCCAGCGCGGTCCACGGTCGCCGGCTCACCACCCACGACCTCGACCTGGCGGTGCGGTCGGGGCGGCCCGGGTCGGTGCTGGCGGCCGTCGAGCGGTCCCGGGCGGTCTCCGGCCGGATCCGGCCCGTCACCCCACCCGCCGACGAACGCACGGCTGAGCTGCTGGCCGAGCTC
>JBMDXL010000727.1:0-2173 GCA_048594465.1 Microlunatus sp.
ACGTGGACCCCGTCCTGGTCCGGGTCGGCTGGGTGCTGCTCGCCCTGAGCGGTGGCGTGGGCATCGTGCTCTACGTCGCCGCCTGGTTGCTGGTGCCCGCCGACGGTGCCGCCACCTCCACCATGGACGACCTGACCAAGGGACAGACCCGCGGCTGGCCCCGCGAGGCGTGGGTCGCCATCGTCGCCATCGCCTGCCTGATCACCTTCGGTGTGTTCAGCTCCACCACCACGATCGGCTTCGGGCCCGCCGTCGTCCTCGCTCTGATCTGGTACTTCGGCTACTACAAGACGCGCGTCCGCCGGGCGGCCCCGCCGTCCGCCCCACCCGTTCCGCCGTCGTCCCTGACCCCGCCCCCGGCGGCCGAGCCCTTCCGCTACCCCGGACCGCCCACACCCTTCACCGAGGCGGCCGAGGCCTGGCGCCAGCGGGTCGAGGACATGCGGCGCTCCTCCGGCTCGGCGGGCGGCCTCTCCGCGCCCACGACGGCCGGTCCCTGGGCCCCGTCCAGCGGTCCCTTCACACCGCCGGCGCCCTCTCCCCCGGCGTCGGCTCCCGCGGCGTCGAGTCCGGCGACCGGCGCCGCGCCGGCCTGGCCGACGTACCCGACCCACCCGGCGGGCACCGCCCCGTCGACCGTGCAGGATCCGCCGTCGGCCGAGGCTGCCGACGCCGCCGCCCGCGCCGACTTCCTGGCCACGCCCGATCCGGTCGGTCTCTACACCGAGGCCCCGCCGGCCAAGGCCGCGGTGGCCCCCAGCCGGCGTACGCAGGCCCGGTCCCTGTCGGCCCGACGACTGCGGCTGGTGGGGTTGGTGGTGCTGGGGCTCGTCCTGCTGGGACTGGCGGTCGCGGACTCCCTCGGCGTGCCGGTGACCCCGGTCATCTACGCCTCGGCCGCCCTGCTCGTGGTCGGGCTGACGCTGGTGGCGGCGACCTGGCTCGGCCGGGCACGCGGGATCCTGCCCGTCGGCTTGCTCCTGCTCGTCGTCGTCCTCGGGTTGTCGGTGGCCGCTCCCCTCAGCCACCTCCGCCAGCCGGTGAGCTACACCAGCGAGGCCCAGCTGCCCACCGCGCCCCTGGTCGCCGACCGGGGGATGCTGGACGTGGATCTCAGCGGGATCGAGCTGACCGAGAACGCCACCTTCGCCGCCGAGGTCGGTACCGGCGCGGTGGTCATCACGCCGCCGCCGGACACGAACCTGGTCCTGCGCTACGACGTCGGGGACGGCGTCGTGATGGACGACGAGACCACCGTGGTCAGCGGGCAGGACCTGGACGGGTCGACGCCGCTGCGCCGGTCGACGTCGGGTGAACCCACGCTGACCCTGGACATCTCCGTCGACCGGGGAGCGGTGGTGGTGAAGCAGTGAAGCGCCGTGACACCGTCGCCCTGATCTTCGGTCTGCTGCTCACCGGCGTCGCCCTGGGCGCCCTGTGGTTCGCGTTCACCGCGACCCTGGACTGGCAGCAGCTGAAGCTGGTCATCCCGATCGGGCTGGTCGTGGTCGGCGTGGCCGGACTCGCCGTCTCCCGGACCAGCGACTGACGCACCCCCGTCCCGCGTCGACATCCCAACCCACCCGCACCTGTGCACCACCACCCAGAGAGGCTTTCCCATGAGCACGCCCTATCCGTCCCAGCCGCGCCGCCTGATGCGTGACCCGAACGCCAAGCTCATCGGCGGCGTCTGCTCCGGCCTGGCCAAGTACCTGAACATGGACGCCAACCTGGTCCGGATCCTGACCGTGGTCATCACCTTGTTCACCGGCATCCCCATCGTGCTGTACCTGATCGCGCTGTTCGTGCTGCCGGAAGAGAGCACCACGCCGAACCAGCCGCCGTACGTGAACGGGCCGCAGAGCCACGACAGCGGGTTCGGTCAGCAGCCCTACGGCCAGCCGGGGTACGGGCAGCCTGCTCAGCCGCCGGTCGACCAGGTCTGGGGTGCCGGCGGAGCGCCGTGGGAGCAGCCGGAGGCCGCGCGCCCCACCGGTTACGACACCGCGCCGGCCGCGCCGGAACCCACGCGCACCTTCCCGGAGCCGACGCACACGACCGGGCCGGCCCACGTGTCCGAGCCGACGCACACGTCCGCGCCGACGCACGCGGTCGAGCCGACGCACACGTCCGAGCCGACGCACGCGGTCGATCCGACGCAGTCCGCCGAGCC
>JBMDXL010000728.1:0-4138 GCA_048594465.1 Microlunatus sp.
TCCTTGTACTCCAGGCCGATGTAGCCGTCGTAGCCGCCCGCGGTGGCCGCGGCCAGCCAGTCGGTCAGTGGCAGGGAGCCGGTCCCGGGCTGACCGCGTCCCGGGTCGTCGGCGATCTGGATGTGACCGAAGTCGGCCGCGCGGTCGGCGATCACCGCAGCGACGTCCTCGCCGTTGACGGCCAGGTGGTAGAAGTCGGCCAGCAGCGCCACGTTGCCCGCGCCGACCCGGTCGATGACGCCCAGCACGTCGGCCGCGGTCTTCAGCGGGTACGCCGGCGACCCGGACACGGGTTCGAGCAGCACCGTGCCGCCGATCCGGGCGATCGCGTCGGAGGCCAGCCGCAGGTTGGTCGCGCCCAGCTCGTCGGACTGCTCGGCGGGGACGTCGTCGGAGCGGAGGCCGTACAGCGCGTTGAACGCCCGGCAGCCGAGCCGATCGCCGATCCCGACCACGACGTCGACGTTGTCGGCGAACTCCGACTCGCGCCCGACCCAGCTGACCAGCCCGCGGTCGCCGGCGGCCATGTCGCCGGCAAAGAAGTTCAGCCCGGACAGCTGGATGCCGGCGTCCTGCACGGCGCCGACGAAGGCGTCGACGTCGCGGTCGGCGGGCACGGCCACCGGGAACGGCCACCAGAACTCCGCTGCGGTGAAGCCCGCGTCGGCCACGGCGGCGGGCCGACGTAGGACCGGCAGGTCGGTCAGCAAGATGGAGGCGTTCACGGTGTAGGTCGACATCGTCGGCTCTTTCCTCACTAGTTCCGCTTTGTGGAAGCAAGTATCTGTTATGTGGAAACTCTAAAGAGATCGAGCGGCGGCGTCAAGAAGCACGACCAGAAGAATCTCGCCCATCGGATGCTCTCTTCTGTATGGTGGAAGCCACATCGACGTGAGAAAGGGGCACCGACATGGCCCAGCCGACCACCGAGGCTCGTTCGGGCACCGTCCAGTCGGTCGAGCGTGTCTTCGAGCTGCTGGAGATCATCGCCGACGCCGGCGGGGAGGCCTCGCTGAGCGATCTCGCCGCCGCCTCCGAGCTGCCGATGCCCACCATCCACCGGCTGCTGCGCACCTGCGTGCTGCTGGGGTACGCGCGCCAGCTCCCGTCCCGCCGGTACGCCCTGGGCGCGCGGCTGATCCCGCTCGGGGAGCGGGCCGGCCGACAGCTCGGACGGGTGGCGCAACCCAAGCTGGTGGAACTCGTCCGCGAGCTCGGCGAGACCGCCAACATGGCCCTGATGGACGGCGACCAGATCGTCTACGTGGCGCAGCAGCCGTCCCCTCACGCGATGCGGATGTTCACCGAGGTGGGGCGGCGGGCCAACCTGCACGACACCGGGGTGGGCAAGGCCATCCTGGCCACGCTGTCCGACGACGAGGTCCGCCGGATCGTCGGCCGGACCGGGATGGCCACGCCGACCCCGAAGAGCCACGCGACGATCGAGTCGCTGCTGGCGGATCTGAGTGAGATCCGGCGCCGCGGCTACTCGATCGACGACGAGGAGCAGGAGCTCGGGGTGCGCTGCTACGCGGTGTCCATCCCGAAGGCACCCGCGCCGATGGCCGTCTCGGTCTCCGGGCCGCTGAGCCGCGTGGACCACGCGTTCGGAGACCGGGCCGTGCCGGTGCTGCGGGCCATCGCGGACCGGGTCGGCAGCGAGCTGGTCGGCTGACCGCCGGCTCCTCCGGAGCGCTCCCGGGCGTCGGCGGCAGACGTCGTTGCCAGGTCGGCAACACGGCTGGGGACCGGCGGGCTCCGGGGGAGAGGATGGAACCGTGATCACACCCCCGTCCGATCCCGGCGACGCCGACCGGGAGACCGCCACCGATGCCTACCTGGGCGACCCCACGGTCCGGGAGGACTGGGATGCGCGCTACCGCGAGAGCGAGCGTCTCTGGAGCGGGCGGCCCAACGGTGCCCTGGTGGTCGAGGTCGCGGACCTGCCACCGGGTCGCGTGCTCGATGTCGGGTGCGGCGAGGGGGCGGACGCGGTCTGGCTCGCCGCCCGCGGCTGGGACGTGACCGCGCTCGAGGTCTCGGGGGTCGCCCTGGAGCGTGCCGCCGGGCACGCGCGGGACGCCGGCGTCGTCGTCCACTGGGTGCACGCCGGTCTGGCAGAGGCCGGCCTGCCGCCCGGGTCGTTCGATCTGGTCTCCGCGCAGTACCCGGCGCTGCAGCGGACCCCGGACTCTGCGGCGGAGCGGGCGCTGCTGGCCGCTGTCGCGCCGGGCGGTCTGCTGCTGCTCGTCCACCACGCCGGGATGGACACCCAGCCCGTCCACGACGGTCGCTTCGACCCGGCCGACTACGTCTGGCCCGCCATGGTGGCCGCTCGGCTGGACGAGGACTGGCAGGTGGAGGTCGACGAGCAGCGTCCCCGGATCGTGCCCGAGGGCGGGGCCGGAGCGCACCACGTCGACGACGTCGTTCTCCGCGCCCGCCGCCTGCGCTGAGTCTGCCGGTCCCTCCGACCCCCACGGTCGTGCACCGCGGGGGCCGTGCCAGGCTCGCAGCGTCGAGGACGCGCTCCCGTACGCGGTCCGACGACCCGCGACCACGAGGAGGAACTGCGATGACCGACTTCAACGGCCGGCCCGTGCTGGTGACCGGAGCCAGCGGCGGTATCGGCGGGGAGACGGCGCGCCAGCTGGTGGCGGCTGGGGCCGAGGTGATCGCCCACGGGCGCTCGGAGGAGTCGCTCGCCCGGCTGGCGGCCGACACCGGCTGCCGGGTCCTGCCGTTCGACCTCACGTCGGAGGACGACGTGCGCAGAGCCCTGGAGGGTCTGGACGTGTGGGGTGTGGTGAACTGCGCCGGGTTCGGGGGCGAGATCGCCACGCCGATGGAGACCGACCTCGAGGTCTTCGACCAGGTGATCACGGTCAACGCCCGCGGCGTGCTGCTGGTCACCAAGTACGCCGCCCAGTCCATGATCCGGCTGGGCCGCGGCGGTGCCATCGTCAACGTGTCGTCGCAAGCCGGTCTGGTGGCGCTGCCCGGCCACATCTCGTACGCGTCGTCGAAGGCGGCGGTGGACAGCATCACCCGGGTCTCGGCGCTCGAGCTCGGCCGGCACGGCATCCGGGTCAACAGCGTGAACCCCACCGTGGTGATGACCCCGATGTCCGCCTGGTACTGGGGGCGACCCGAGATCGAGGGACCCTTCCTGGAGGCCATGCCGCTCGGACGATGGGCCACCGAGGCCGAGATCGCCGCTCCCATCGTCTTCCTGCTCAGCGACGGCGCGTCCATGATCAGCGGCATCACCCTGCCGATCGACGGCGGCTACACCTGCCGCTGACGGCCGACGGGGCCGCACGCGACACCGCCGCTGCCCGTCCGCCCCGGAGGACGGTCGGACAGCGGCGGCGACGGACTACTTCTTCTTGACCTTGATCACGATCGACCTGGTGCCGGACACCGGCGCCGCGGCCGAGGTGCGGGCGTCGGCGCTGAACTGGCCCTCGGCGTTCTCACCGAAGTCCAGATCGGCCCGCACGGCGTTGTTGGCCGGCGGCGCGGTGATCCCCGCGATGATCGCGTTCAGGCTGCCGTCGGACTCGTCGCAGTCCTCCAGCAGGCAGCTCGGATCGATCTCGGAGCTGGTCGACCCCTCCAGCCCGCCCTCGACGGTGAGGGTTCCGGTCTGCTTGGCGTACCGCTTGGCCACCGTGAGGTTCAGCACGACCGTGCGATCGACCGTGCTCTGGTAACCGCGCATGGTCACCCTGACCCGCAGCTTCGCCTTGGGCTTGACCTTGATCATCGACGACGTGGTGTACGCGCCGCCGTTCACCGACACGGCCATCCCGGTGATCCGGTACTGGTCGTAGCGCGACGACACCGCGGACGTGAAGCTGACGCCGGTGATCCTGACCGGCTCGAACTCGTTGGACCGGAGGGCGTCGACCGCGTTGGCCACCTCGATCGCGGGCTCGACGGTGGGATCGCTGCGGTCGGCCCACAGGTTGGTGCGGCCGACGGCGAAGGGCTTCCCACCCGCGCGGGTGCCGCGGATGTTCCAGCTGGAGGTGGCCAGACCCTTGCCCCACTTGTCGAAGGTCGAGTCGTAGTTGGCCCACAGCCCGTACGCCGTGGCGGCGGCGGTGTAGTCCGGCGCCGCGACCCGGGTGGT